>NZ_JASCQJ010000042.1:0-31537 GCF_033043255.1 Clostridium lamae
GGGGGGGGGGCGCCGGGAGGGTTTGATAATAAAAAAAAAATTGTGGTTGATGGTGGGATTATATAAAAAAAAAAAAATGTTAGTAAAAAGTATGACGGCATGGGGTTTGTTGTTTTTTATTAATTAATATAAATATATTTTGAGGTAAATAACATGTATAGTGAAAAAGAAATTATAGATATTAGAAATTTAAAAAATGGAATGATAACATCTGATGATATTATTTGTAATGGAACCGTTTTAATAAAAAAGGGTATTAAATTATCAAGTCAAATGATAGAAAAACTTAGGACTATATATTCTGTAGATAAAATTGAAATTTATATTGAAAGAAAAGTAACTAATGAATCTCTAGCTATAGAAGAAGCAAATGCTACTTTAAAAAGTGTATCAAAAAGTGTTGAATCTATATTTAGCAACTCCCAAAGTCTTGAAACATCTAGTACAAATGAAATTAATAAGTATGCTAAAAAATTGCTCAGTCATATTAAGATAAATAATAGCATGATAAAAAGTATAATACTTAGTGGTAGTGGAGAAGATTGTATCTATATGCATTCAGTAAATGTAGCTGTATTAAGCTATTTAATTGGAAAATGGTCTGGAATGCCAGAAAATAAACTACATGCTTTAGTATATGCTTCTCTTCTTCATGACTTTGGTAAAATTAAAATTAGCAAAACAATTCTTAATAAAACTTCAAAGCTTACAAAAACAGAATACGATGTTATAAAGAATCACCCTGTTCTTGCTTATAATGAGATTAAGGATATTCCATTTGTAAGTCAGTCAGTTATATATGGTATATTAATGCATCATGAAAGATGCGATGGTAGTGGCTATCCCCTTAAAATAACTGGTGATAAAATACATGAATTTGCTAAGATAATTGCAATTGCAGATACATTTGATGCAATTAATTCTAATAGAATTTATAAGAAAAGGAGGACTCCTCTTCAATCTTTGAAGATAATCAAAGAAGAAAGTCTAACTAAACTTGATTATTCGCTTTGTACTATCTTCTTAAAAGGATTGGAAAGTTATTATATTGGGCAAGAAGCTTTATTAAGTAATAATACTACTTGCAAAATAATACAGCTGAATCCTGCAGATATAGAGTTACCTTTAGTATTTACTAACAATGAATTCATTGACTTAAGCAAATCTAAAGATCTATCAATAGTAAAACTATTATAAAATGTAAAATTAATAATGTAGAATGTAGAATTAATGAAAAAACTCCTTACGGAGTTTCTAAAATAAATTTATTTTATTTATTAATAAGGCTGTCTTAAAGACAGCCTTATAATTTTTCTCTTCTTTTACTTGATTTTATGAATAAACTTTTTAACTCTTCTTCATCTTCATTGATTATTGAATTTCTTATATTATTTAGTTCTAATATAAAGTTATCTATAGACCCTAATAAATTTTTCTTATTTCCAAAGAAAAGTTCACTCCATAAATCTTCATTTATGTTAGCAATTCTAGTTAAATCTCTATAACTATCACCAATAAAACTTCCTGTATCTCTACCCTCTTCATCACTATTAATTAATGCTACTGCAATGGCATGAGGTAACTGACTTGTAAATGCAATCATTTTATCATGATATTCAGGATTTATTCTCTTTATTTTCTTAAAACCCATTTCATAAATGATATTTTCTAAAAGTTCTATATTTTCTTCCTTATTTCTATCAGTAACAGTTATTAAATAATTTGCCCCTTTAAAAACATCTTTAGATGCATAATCTATTCCTTTTTTTTCTCTACCAGCCATGGGATGCCCAAAGATAAAATCTATCCCCTCTGGTAATATACTTAATATATCTTCAATAAAATGTTCTTTTATTCCTGTTGCATCTGTAATTATAGATCCACTTTTAAAATAATCCTTATTGTTCTCAATAAAGTTCTTTACTAACCTTGGATAAAGAGAAATAATAATTAAATCAACTTCGCCTATAATTTCTTTACTATCTACATATCCTGCCTTAATTAATCCTAGCTCTTTAGCTTTTCTTAAAGTTTCTAAATTACTGTCTATTCCATAGACATCCTCATAACCTGCTGCCTTAAGTGCCATGGCATAACTACCGCCAATAACCCCAAGCCCTACAATTAAAATTTTCATAAAAACACCCCAATTTATAATTAATAATGCACTTAATGAATGCATTTAAAAGAATGCATAATGCATAATTGATAATGCATAATTATTGAAATAACTCAGACAAGCTGAGTTATTAAAATTTATAAACTCCATAGGAGTTTATTCCTTAATTATGCATTGTGCATTACGCATTATCCATTTTGCGTAAGAAATAAATTCTTTTGTTTCACAAAACTCCAAAGGAGTTTTATCCTTAATTATGCATTCTGCATTACGCATTATGCATTGATCTTCTTTCCTTCCATTTCAGCCAAAACTCTTACTTTATCCATTATAGTCTTGAATGATTCTGGTTTTATTGATTGTTGTCCATCGCTTAATGCACATTGTGGATTATTATGGACTTCTATCATAAGTCCATCTGCTCCAGCACTTATTGCTGCTTTAGCTAATGGCTCTACAAGGTACCAGTACCCTGCTGCATGACTTGGATCTACTATTACCGGTAGATGTGATTTTCTTTTGATAACTGGTATTGCACTTAAGTCTAATGTATTTCTTGTATAAGTTTCAAAGGTTCTTATACCTCTTTCACAAAGAATTACATTTTCATTTCCTGCTGCCATTATATATTCTGCTGACATAAGCCATTCTTCAATTGTTGCTGATAAACCTCTCTTTAATAATATAGGCTTACTAGTCTTACCTAATTGCTTTAATAAATCAAAGTTTTGCATATTTCTAGCTCCGACTTGAATTACATCAACATCTCTTTCAAAAACATCTATATAATCAGTTGACATTATTTCCGTTACTATCGGTAGTCCTGTAGCTTCTCTTGCCTTTTTAAGAAGTTCTAATCCTTCTAATTCTAAGCCTTGGAAGCTATATGGAGAAGTTCTTGGTTTAAATGCTCCCCCTCTTAAGAAGTTTGCACCAGATGCCTTTACACTTTTAGCTATTTCTATTATTTGCTCTTCACTTTCAACTGAACAAGGTCCAGCTATAATACCTAAGTTATTTCCTCCAATTAAACTACCATTTACATCTATTACAGTATCTTCAGGTTTAAATAACCTATTAGCCTTTTTATAAGGCTCTTCAACTTTTAATATTTTATCTACTCCTGAAAACCTTAAAAGCTTATTTGAATCTATAGTTCTAGTTTCACCAACCACTCCTATTATACAAAAGGTTTCACCTTGAGATAAGTGAATCCCTAACCCCTTACTCTCTAATTCTCTCTTAACCTTCAATACTTCATCTTCACTACAATTTGGATTCATTACAATTACCATATTTACTATCCCTCCATACTACAATTTCAATTAATTGATAATGCATAATTGATAATGCATAATTGTTGAAATAACTCAGCTAGCTGAGTTATGAAATTTTATAAACTCCATAGGAGTTTATTCCTTAATTATGCATTACGCATTACGCATTATGCATTGACTTTAACGCTTCCATCGCCATTATATAACCAAATTCTTTAAACCCACAGATTTGACCAATACATGCTGGCGCTATAACTGATTTATGCCTAAATTCTTCTCTTGAGTGTATATTTGATAAATGAACTTCTACGGTATTAATATTTACTGCTTTTATTGCATCTAAAATAGCATAGCTATAATGAGTAAAAGCACCTGGATTTATTATTATTCCATCATACTTTTCATAATAGGCATTATGAATCTCGCTAATTATTTCTCCTTCAATGTTGCTTTGAAATAATTTTATGTCTATGTTTCTCTTTTGTCCTTCTTCTTTAATATAGTTGCAAATATCTTTAAAATCTCTAGTACCATATATGCCTTTTTCTCTTATTCCAACCATATTTAAGTTAGGGCCATTAATAACTAATACCTTCATATACTCCCCCTCTGCTTATTGCTTTTTTATTATTTCTATTATATTATTTATTACCTTTTCTATGCCTTCATCATTAGTAATTTTATATTCACAAAAATCCTTATATAAATTATATCTTTCTGAATATAGGTTGTAAAGTTTAGACCTTCCATCATTTAATAATGGCCTTGAAGATGTATCAACATCTTTAATGATATTTTCTATAGGTCTATCTATAAAAATAATAATTCCATTATCTTTAAAGTAATCTATGTTCTTTTTTCTTTTAACTACTCCACCACCACTAGATATAATTATTGGCTCATTTATAGCGCTTAAATCCTTGCAAGCCTTACTTTCATAATCTCTAAAGTGCTCCTCACTTTTCTCAAATAATTCTTTTATTGTACTTTTAGATATATCTTCAATATAATTATCCATATCACAAAACTTATATCCAAGCTTCTTTGAAACTTCTTTTCCTATAGTAGTTTTTCCACATCCAGGCATTCCAATTAATAAAATTATATTTTTACTCATACTATTCCCCTATATTAAGTAAGATTGCTCTTTATCTTATTATATATATTTTCAATAATAGCTTCATTTATAGTAGCATCTTGCCATATTTCTTGAGCCTTAACCGCTTGACCTACAAGCATATAAAGCCCTCCAACAGTTTTCTTATTTAATTCTTGCCCATATGATAAAAATTTAGTTTCCATAGGATTGTATATTAGATCTACTAAAGCATCAAAATTATTTATAACCTCTTTAGTTACTGGTGATGCTTCAGTGTTAGGATACATGCCTACTGGTGTAGAATTAATTAATATGTCCCCTTTTAATAAGCTTAAGTCTTCATAACTAATTAACTTTACATTTTCAAGTAAGAAATTATCCTTCTTTGGATTTCTACTTACTATGTAAACCTCTTTTGCATTATTATCTAATAAATAATGCAATACTGCTCTTGAAGCTCCTCCATTACCTAATATAACTGCTATTTTATCTTTTATCTCTATATTGCTTACTTTTAACATATAACCAAATCCAAAATAATCTGTATTATATCCATAAAGTTTTCCTTCATTTAAAGATATGGTATTAATAGCTCCTATTTTATTAGCTTCTTCAGATATTACATCTACATATTTCATTATATCCTTTTTATACGGAATAGTTACATTACATCCCCTTATTTTTAAAAGCTTTACTGCTTCTGAAAATTCTTTAAGTTTATCTCTATTGACTTCAAATAACTTATATGCCCCATCTTTTTTCATTAGCTTTAATATTTCACTATGAATTTCTGGAGATAAGCTATGAGAAAGTTTTTCTCCTAAAAGTCCATAAAACTCCATAATACGGCCCCCTTAAAAATATTATAACTATTATATCACATTGCTAATTAAATATCATACCGGTTGCTCCGTCGCTTTGCTCCAAGTCGCCCCAATATGATATTTAATTAACCGAAACTAAAGGTAATAATTCCTCTTTCATCGGAATTATGAATTTCTATTCTATATATTAATAATTCTGTACTTATAACTCTCATTGTAACTATCTCCTCGCTTCGCTCCAAGTCATTTCAACACGATATTTATATAACTATAACTGAAGGTAATAATTCCTCATTCTTCGGAATTATGAAAAACTTGTTCTGTATATTCTTTTTATTCTATAATTATAACTTTTATTGTTACTAGCTCCGTCGCTTTGCTCCAAGTCGCCCCAATATGATATTTAATTAACCGAAACTAAAGATAATAATTCCTCTTTCATCGGAATTATGAATTTCTATTCTATATATTAATAATTCTGTACTTATAACTCTCATTGTAACTATCTCCTCGCTTCGCTCCAAGTCATTTCAACACGATATTTCTATAACTATAACTGAAGGTAATAATTCCTCATTCTTCGGAATTATGAAAGCTTATTCTATATATAGTTAGATTGTAATCCTAAATTATGTTATTATGTAATTTAATTACATAACTAATGTATAATAAAAATATATATTATTATATAATTGATATATGCTAATATAATGGCCATTTATGTATGTATAGGAGAGAGATTTATGTGTACAAGTTTTATTTATCGCGGACAAGATACAATTATTGGAATGAATTTTGATAACAATGGTATGAAGTATTCCATTGATACTAAAGATCCTAACTGGTTTACTGTACATGTTGATGGAGGTCGTGGAAAGTATCCATCCTTTGGAGTAGATTGTTATGGTAGGTTCTTCAATAATCTTTTAGTTAATTCAAACGGAAAAGGTTTATACAGAAGACCGAGTAAAAAAGTTACTCATACAACTAAACTTATAAAAGATATTCTTAATGGAGTTATTTGTGTTGAAAACTTGGAAGAATATTTAAGTAATATTGAAGTTGTTAATACCCCAGATTGGAGTTGTCATAATATGATATGTGATTCCAACGGTAATGTTTATGTAGTAGAGCCTGGTCGTGGGAATATAAATAACCAAGCAAAATCTTCATCATACTTTGTTATGACAAATTTCTCATTATGGGATTCTTTATATGAAAATATTGAATGCAATTGTGATAGATTTAAAAAAGTCTCAAGTGCTTTTGAGAAATCTGAGAAAGTAGATATTGAAAAAGCATTTAGGATACTAGAGTCCGCATGTCAAAGAAATGGGGAGTGGATTACTGAATTTTCTATGGTTTACTCAAAGAATTTAAATACAGTATATTATTGCTTAAATGGCAATTTTAATAAGCGTTTTGAATATAAGTTTTTATGTAATAAGAATAAATAATAATTTTACATAGGATACATTATGAATAAACACAATATTATTATATGGAGGGGCTATGAATTACCAAATTATTGAGTTAAATGATTTACAACTAGAAGATATTGAAAGACGTTTATATGAATATGATAAAAACCATATTAAATATGAAATGTCAGGAAACATAAGGATTGGAGTTTTAGATAATAATATCCTAATTGCAGGAGCCGATGCCTCTATGACTGCTTTTAAAATATTATATGTTTCTACTGTATTTGTTGATGAAAAATACAGAAATAATAAAATTGGTACATTATTAATAAATGAAATTGAAAAACGAGCAAGACTATTAGGTGCAAATATTATTAGATTAGATACTTTCGACTGGCAAGGAAGAGACTTTTATCGTTCTTTAGGATATGAAGAAGTTGGTTCTTATGAGAGTAAGATAGATAATTTTTCTGAGTATTTCTTTCTAAAAAAATTGTAAGTTTTTGGAAGTTAGTTTTATTTAACGATACTATTTATACAATCCTATTCTTATTTCTTCTCTCTTGTTCCTAACTTAAAATATGACATTTCCTTATTTATATGTTACTATTAACTAAAATACATAGCTTGATATAAATATATATATTATGGAGGTAATAATGGCAAGAGATCAAAAAACTAAAGGTAACTTTAATTATGAAAATATAGAAAAGAAAGATAAGAATTTTATGTATCAAAACCTTGAAAAGAGTAATTGCTATAATTGTAATTTTTCTGGTTCAAATTTTGATTATGTAAATTTTAGAGGTGCACATTTTAAATCTTGTAGTTTCTTAAAAGGTAGCTTTAAATTTGCTGAATTTATAGGAAGTAACCTTAAAAAAAGTAATTTTAAGAATGCAAACTTTGAAAATACAATATTTGACTCTGTAAGATTAGACAATGTAGACTTTAAAGATGCAAAATTTATAAATACTATTTTTGTTTCAACTGATTTAAGTAAGACAAAAAACTTACATATTGATAATCCAGAAATAAGAATTTATGATGAAATGCCAAATATAGATATAAGTGAAGATCTTAAAACTGCTACTTTAAATGCCTTAAATAATAAGTATATAAAAAATTCCAGAGTCTTAGATACTAGAGATGGAAACATAAATTTCTTAAGTCTTATGATTCTTTTAGAAAATTTTAATGAGGAAACTTTAGTTAAGGGATTAACTTTAATTACTAATGAATTAGACAAAGATTTTTATACATTAAGTTATTTAATAAAATTCATTAAGAATAGCATAATATCTTAATTATATATTAGTTAAATAAATTAAATGAAGGTAGTAAAAATGATTATTATAATAACCAACTTTTACTACCTTCTATCTATCAAATACGAGATTCTTCTCATTCCTCCTTTCATGCGGTTGAACGTGCTATTGTTTATGAAACCTCCTTTCATACTATTGAATATAGGATAATATATTACACCTCCTTCTATTCTATTGACTGCAGGATAGTTTATTACACCTCCTTTTATTCCATCGAATTTAAGATAGTTAATCTCACCTCCTTTTATTCCATCGAATTTAAGATAGTTAATCTCACCTCCTTTTATTCCATCGAATTTAAGATAGTTGATCACCCCCACCTCTATTCTATTGAATTTAGGATAGTTATTCACACCTCCTTCTATTCTATTGAATTTAGGATAGTTTCTCATACCTCCTTTCAGCGTTCAATCTAAAGCCTTGTCTATTATAAAAATCCACCTCCTCTTCTTTATAATTATTATAAATTACAACTATTGAAGCTGCATTATAATCCATTGCATATTTTTCAGCTTCTATCATAAGCTGATGTCCTACTCCAAGCCCCCTATATTTTTCCTCAACAATGATTTCATTAATAGCTAAATTTTTATTATAGCCTGTATCACTTAAGATAGTAAAATTCATATAGCCTATAATCTGGTCATTTAATTGAGCTACAATAATCATAGAATTTTCATCTTCTTCTATTGATTTAATGCTTGGATAATCTAAGCTTCTATTTAGCTTAATTATATCTTCATAATCCTTTAAGCTTATTTCTCTAACATCAAAACCAACCATATATATCCCCCCTAAGTAAACCTTTTCCAGACCCCCATCTCAAAATAAGTTCACATTTATCAAATAATTATTTTTCAGAAAATTCTAAATATTTTATATTTTTATTATACAACATATTTTTTGTAATTTCTACCCTTTTTTTATAAAAAAAGAAGAAATAAATATTATATTCCTTGCTCCGTCGCATACGCTCCAAGTCGCCGTCATATAATATTTATCTCTTTCTATACTAAAGGTAATAATTCTTCATTTCATTCAGAATTATGAAAAAGTCACACTAGCATAATATTTTTTTCTCCTGCATCTAATGGAAATAATTCTTCATTTCATTCAGAATTATGAAAAAGTCACTTTATAATATAAAATTTATCTATAACCATTTTTCTTCTTATTTACTTCGTCGCATACGCTCCAAGTCACACTAGCATAATATTTTTTTCTCCTGCATCTAAAGGAAATAACTCCTCATTTCATTCGGAATTATGAAAGCTACTTTGTAATATAAATTTTTAACTATACTTTTTTTCTTATTTGCGACCTCGCATACGCTCCAAGTCAACCTCATATAATATTTATCTCTTTCTATACTAAAGGTAATAATTCTTCATTAAATTCATATCTTAATTTTAATTGTTTGAGTTTTTATAATTCCCTATTATTTTGAAGTACCCACTATTTTTTGATATAAGGTCTAGAGCATTTTTTACTAAATTATTTTTTAAGTTTCCTTCGAAATCTACATAAAGTAAATACTTCCAGGACTCATGTTTATTTGGCCTTGATTCTATTTTAATCATATTAATATCATTTTCTGCAAAATGTCTTAAAAGCTTGTATAATGTTCCTGCTTTATCTTCTAGAGAAAATACTACACTAATTTTATTACAAGAATCATCATACTTTAATTCTTTACCTATAATTATGAACTTAGTATGATTGTCTTTTTTATCATTAATATTTTCTTTTAATATACTTAAGCCATAAATTTTTGCAGCTCTTTTACTTCCTATTGCGGCCTTTTTCGTATCCTTTAAATTAGAAACTAATTTAGCACTTATAGCTGTATTATGATAAGGAATTAACTTAATATCATCATATCTACTTAAAAATCCCTTACTTTGTGCAAATCCTTGTGGATGCGAATATATTTCTTCAATATCATCTAAATTAGTCCCAGCTATACCCATAAGATGTTGATCTATCTTTATACATTCTTCGCCAACTATATAAAAATTATATTTAACTAAAAGATCATATACTTCAGTAATTGCTCCAGTATATGAATTTTCAATAGGTAGAATAGCATACTGTATTTCATTATTTTCTAATGCAGTAAAAACATCTTTAAATTCATCGTAGTTTTTAATACTATCATAAGATTTGAAATATTTTCTTAGTGCCTCTTCACTAAATGAACCTTCAACACCTTGATAACCTATTCTAATTCCATTTTCTAGTATATTCTCTTTAGATATCTCTTCATCCTTCTCCATTAAATCTGCTTGAAGAGATCTACTAAGCTCCATAATCTTTTCAAAGAAACTTCTAGCAATCTCACTATAATCTTTATTAATAAGAAGATCTATATTTTTATCTATTACTTCTTCTTCTCTTTTGCCATTAAATATTTGAAGATTTCTTTCCTTTTTATATTCTCCTACCTTGATAGCTACATTCATTCTCTTTTCGAATAAGGCAATTAATTCCCTATCAATAGAGTCAATTTCTTTTCTATAGTCATCTAAGCTCTCCATTAGTATCTCCCCTTTATTAAATCTAGTATTCCTATTGCAGTAACTGCCTCTATTACAGGTACTGCCCTTTGTACTATACAAGGGTCATGTCTTCCTTCTATTCTAAATTTAACATCTTTCTTATTGTTAATATCTATAGTATTTTGTTCTTTTAATATAGATGCTGTTGGTTTTACTGCTACCTTAAATAATATTGGCATTCCATTGCTTATTCCACCTAAGATTCCACCATTATTATTAGTTTTGGTCTTTACTAAATCTCCATCATAATAATACTCATCATTTACTTCTGAGCCAAATAGTTTAGTCATGTCAAAACCTTTTCCAAACTCTATTCCCTTTACTGCTGGTACAGAAAACATAAGATGAGCTAATGTAGATTCTACTGAATCAAAAAATGGATTACCTACTCCTGGCTTTATTCCAATTACAGCACATTCTATTGTCCCACCTACTGAATTCCCATAATATTTCGCTTGCATAATAGTATGCTTAATCTTTTCTTCCAAGGAGTCATTAATCAATGGAAGTTCCTTATTTCTTAAATCTAATAACTCTTGTACTGATATATTTGTTGCGTTAAACCTTTCATCTTCTATATTCTTTATAGATGATATATGTGCACCAATAACTATTCCCTTATCTTCTAATATTTGCTTACATATAGCCCCAGCAAATACTAAAGGAGCAGTTATTCTACCAGAAAAATGTCCACCGCCTCTATAGTCATTAAATCCTGAATATCTTTCAAAGCCACTATAATCAGCATGGCCAGGTCTCATAAAATCCTTAGTTTTAGCATAATCTTTAGACCTAGTATCACTATTTCTAATGATTGCACAAAGTGGAGTTCCAGTAGTCTTACCTTCGAAATATCCACTTAATATTTCTGGTAAATCTGCTTCCTTTCTTGCTGTGGATAATTGATTCTTGCCAGGTGCTCTTCTTCCCATTTCAAATAAAACCTTATCCATATCAATTTCAAATCCTGATGGAAGCCCATCTATATTAATTCCAATTGCAGTTCCATGAGATTCACCAAAAATAGATATCTTTATATTATTTCCAAAGACTCCACTCATCTACAGCCCCTCCTAGCATTTTATAATCCTCAAAAAATCTTGGGTAAGATTTTGCTACACAATCGTAGTCTTTTATAATTATAGGCTTTTTACACCTAGTTGCTGCTATTGCTAAAGTCATGGCTATTCTATGATCCTTCCAGCTCCATACTTCTACACCGCCTTCTAGTTCTTGAACACCATATATTACTAGCCCCTCTTCTTTTTCTTCAATTTTAGCACCAAGCTTATTTAGCTCAGTTGCTACAGCCTTTAATCTGTCACATTCCTTAATTCTTAATCTGCCAGCATTTATAATTTCTGTTTTTCCCTTTGATAACGCTGCAACTAAAGAAATTACAGGAATAATATCTGGACATTGAGCCCCATCTATTACTGTAGAAACTAAATCTCCTTCTACATGACATTTTAAATTATCATCAAAATTAAATTTAGCTCCCATTCTCTCTAAAATTTCTATTACCTCTTTATCCCCTTGTAGAGAATCTTTTCTTAAATCTTGAACCACTACTTCAGATCCTAAGGCATCTGCACAAAGATAAAATGCTCCTTGAGAATAATCTCCTTCAACTCTATAATTTCTGGAAATATAGCCCTGATTTCCTTTAATTATAAATTCTTTATAGTTATTATTCTCTATATAAATACCAAAGTCTTTCATACAAGATAATGTTAAATCTATATATCCTTTAGATTCAAGTTCTGTACTAATTACAATCTTAGAATCACCTTCTAATAAAGGTAAGGTAAATAAAAGTCCTGTTATAAATTGAGAACTAATATTTCCTGGTAAAGTAAATTCACCATTGGCTAATTTGCCTTTAACCATTAAACTCAATCTACCATCAACTGTACTATAACTAATTCCTTGCTCCTTAAATATATCATAATAAGTATCTAATGGCCTCTTTCCTAAATTTCCTCTTCCAACAAACTTAGTCATACCATCAAATAAAAGAGACACAGGAACTAAAAACCTTAATGTAGAACCTGACTCATTACAATCAATAGTTCTAACTGCATTTCTATTCGCTTCCTTATTAAAGGCTCCTTTAATAGTTAGCCTATCACCATCTTTTTCAATCAATGCACCTAAAGATATCATGCCATCTATAGTTGCATTAATATCATCTGAATAATCTATATTATCTATTGTAGAAACTCCACTTCCTAGAGCTGCACAAATTATCGCTCTGTGAGCCATGCTCTTTGAAGGTGGAATCTTAACTATTCCTTTTAGCTTACTATTATTAATTTGTATATCTTGCATAAAAAACCCCCTTAAAATAATGGATAATTTATAATGCATAATGCATAATTATTGTAATGAAAGAATTAAAGAATGAAGAAATGAAAGAATTGTTGTAATTCATTCTGAATTACTTTAAAAAAATCAAATAAGAAATGAATAAAAAATAATTAACAATTTAAAGTTTAATCTAAATTACTTAATATAATTTCTGAGCGTTTTTATTAATTTCTTGCTAATTACTAACTCTTCACCACTCTTCTTACTTCTTACTTCTTACTTCTTACTTCTTCACTATTACCTATTTACTAAATACTATCTCTTTTTACTATTTTGCTTTCTCCAATTTTATTTATAAATATTAAGTTTAGTTTATTATCTATATTCTTTTTATCTAATGAAATTGTTTCTTTTATTTCATTAAGATCTATATCTAACTTATAAGGAAGCTTATACTTAATTAATATATTCTTAATTATATCTGCTGTTCCTTTTTCTGTTTCGGAGGAAGCTTCACTTATTTTTGTAATTTCGTACATTCCTATAGCCACAGCTTCACCATGAGTATATTTATTGTAATTATAATATTTCTCAATAGCATGACCTATTGTATGACCAAAATTTAAAAGCATTCTTTCACCTGTATCTTTTTCATCTTTTTCAACAACTTCTTTTTTGATATTACAACAATTGTGAATAATATATTCAATATTGTTCATAACATCTTCCTTATTGTTGTATTGTAATAATTTATTAAAAAATTCTTCATCCTTTATGCATCCATATTTTATTACTTCTGCCATACCATCATTAAATACTCTATCACTTAAAGAATTTAAAACTTCTGGATCTATTATTACCTTCTTAGGGTGATAAAAGCTACCTACCAGATTCTTTCCTTTATCTAAATCTACTCCAACTTTCCCACCTACACTACTATCTACTTGTGCTAATAAAGTTGTTGGCACCTGTATAAAAGGTACTCCTCTTAAGTAAGTAGATGCAACAAAGCCTCCTAAATCACCTATTACCCCACCACCTAGGGTTAATATTAAATCACTTCTTGTAAGCTTAAAATTTAAAAGTTCATCATACACCCTTGGCAAAGTAAAAAATGATTTAGTTTCCTCACCTGGCTCAAGAACTAGCTTTTTAGTATCATAACCTGAACTAATCAATTCTTTAATAACTCTATCTCCATAAAATCTATCAACATTTTCATCTGTTAATACAAATATTTTCTTCCCTTTAAATACTTGCGATATTTCCTTACTCAAGTTATTAAGCAAACCCTTTTGTATAATTATATCATAACTGCTGTGAGATAAATCTATAGTTAACTTCACGAAAACACCCTCCCTATAATGTAAAATGTAGAATGTAAAATGTAGAATTATTGTTGTAATTCATTCTGAATTACATTGTTTCTATTTTAATGAAAAAATGTAGAAATGAAAAAATGAAAAAATTGTTGTTGTAATTCCTTCTGAATTACTTTAATAAAAATTGATGAAGAAATTCAGCATGGCTGAATTTCACCATTAATTCTTTCATTCTTTAATTATTTCATTCTTTCATTTTTCCTATATATCTTTTCCTACTGCTGCTGCAATTGCTCTTAGCTCTTGAACTAATGATTCATAGTGGTCTGGTCGAATTGATTGTGGACCATCACAAAGTGCTTTTTCTGGATTATTATGAACTTCTATTATTAATCCATCTGCTCCTACCGCTATTGCTGCCTTTGCTAATGGAGATATCATAAATCTCTTTCCTGTTGCATGACTTGGATCTACTATTATAGGTAAATGGCTCAACTTTTTAACTGCTGGTATTGCACTTAAATCTAGGGTATTTCTTGTGTAAGTTTCAAAAGTTCTTATTCCTCTTTCACAAAGAATAACATTTTCATTTCCACCTGCCAATATATATTCTGCAGACATAAGCCACTCTTCTATTGTAGCTGATAAGCCTCTTTTTAATAGTATTGGCTTCCTTGTTTTACCTAATTCATTTAGCAAATCAAAATTTTGCATATTTCTTGCACCAACTTGAATAACATCTACATCTCTCTCAAATATTTCAACATCATATGGTGACATTATTTCTGTCACTATAGGTAATCCAGTTTTTTCTCTAGCAATTTTTAATAATTCAAGTCCATCATGTTTTAAGCCTTGGAAACTATAAGGTGAAGTCCTTGGTTTAAAAGCACCACCTCTTAAGAAATTCGCCCCTAATCTCTTAACTTCTTCAGCAACATATGTCAATTGTTCTTCACTTTCAACTGAACACGGACCAGCTATCATAGCTATCTTATTACCACCAATCTCACTATTTCCAACTTTAATTATACTGTCATCTGGATGGAATAATCTATTAGCCTTCTTAAAAGGTTCCTGAACGTGCATAACCTTTTCTACTATGTCATTAGCTTCAATTTTTAATGGATCAATTTTACTTGTATCGCCTACAAGACCTAATATAATTAGTTCTGATCCAATTACTGGATTGACCTTTACTCCTTCTTTTTCTAACTCCTCTGTTAGTCTATTTATTTCTTCTTGTCTAGTTTTTGGTTTTAAAATTATTACCATAAATAAAGCCCCCTTTTATTATTAAATATTTTTTATTCTAAGTTTTCATATTAAAAAAAGAGAACCCCTAGGAGTTCTCTTGTAATAACCATATATTTTTATAACAAAATATATAAATTTATATTAAAAACTCACTTTGAAAAGAATTATTTTTTTTGCAAAACAAATAGCCAGCGCTAAAGAAAAAGCCCCAGAACATAAAGTAAAAAAAGCTATTAAATTTTGCTATTTTGCTTATAATTCCTTTCATAAAGTCCTCCATAAATTCAAATTTCTTTTCCCTAATTATACCAAAGTTCAATACTTTGTCAATATTATTGTGAATATTTTTACATTTTAATAATATTTATAATTAAGAGTTAATAGTTCACTAAAATTGTTAATAATATTTGGATACAAACCTAGTATAATTTATAATATTGGCGCTATAAGTCTAATTAATGCTTCTTTGATTCTTATACTCCTGCCCCTACTGTTGTATTCCTCAATAGTTACTAGCCTACTATCCTTGATATCATTAATGAATATTTTCTCTTGCTCATTAGTAAAATCACTATCAAAAATTATTGCATTTACTTCAAAGTTAAGTTGAAAACTTCTAATATCTAGGTTGGCAGTTCCAATACTAGCTACCTTTCCATCAGCAACTATAGTTTTAGAATGAATAAACCCCTTCTCATACCTATAAATCTTAACACCACATTCCAATAATTCTCCAATATTAGCACTTAATATCCATTCCATAAAGAAATGGTCTGGCTTTCCTGGAACCATTATCCTCACATCTATTCCAGATAATGCTGCAATTTTTAAAGCTTCTTTAATAGGTTCATCTGGTACTAAATATGGAGTCTGAATATAAACATTCTCCTTTGCATTATTAATTATTTTCATATATGCATTTTTTATAAATTCTTCTATATGATCAGGTCCAGAAGAAATAATTTGCATTCCTATGTCTCCATACTCATCTTGATTTAAAAAATACTTATCATAACTTTTTAGTTCTCCTTCAGAAGCATAGTCCCAATCCAAAAGAAATCTCTTATTTAATTCATTAACTGCTTCTCCTTGAATTCTAATATGAGTATCTCTCCAATAATTAAACTGTTTTCCTCCATTAACATACTCATCTCCAACATTAAATCCACCAACATATCCAACTTTTCCATCTATAACAACTATTTTTCTATGATTTCTAAAATTTATACGAGTATTTATATATGGTAAAATCCCTGGGAAGAATATAAAAAATTTAATTCCAAGGCTTTTTATGTATTTTATGTCTTTTCCTCTTAAACTTTTAGATCCTGCTCCATCAACTAAAAGTCTAACCTCTACTCCCTCTTCAACCTTTTTCTTAAGCTCGTGGATTATAGCTTTGCCTATATTATCCATTCTAAATATGTAATATTCGATATGTATAAACTTCTTAGCTAACCTAATATCATTTATTAATGATTTAAATTTTTCATCACCATTTATAAAAGTATCAACCTTATTTCCAGAGGTGTATAATGCTCCTGAATTGTTATAATTCATTCTAATAAGGTCTATGAATTCATCTGATATACCTCTATTTCTTTTTTCTTCATTAAAACTTTCCAATAATTCCTTAACCTTTTTATTATCTGTTACTTTCTTTTCTCTAAATATCTTTTGTCTACTCAAATTTTGACCAAGGAACAAGTAAATTATAAATCCAAAACCAGGAAGCAATAAAAGAATTAATAACCATGCCCAAGTAGTATTCGGTTCTTTACGTTCAATAAATATTAATGATATTGCTGATATAATATTAATTAGATAAATGATTATTAATATAATTGAAGCACTCATTAAACTCACCTCACTTCTTTTTTAAATTTATTAATATCATATAATTATAATCTATTTTATCAATAATTAAAATTATATACATATTTTATATTTAGTTAAGAATTTTTTTCTTAATGTAATAACTTTGATCTGCATAAAAATTACTAATTGAAATCTTATTATATTTATAACTTTACTAGGTCTATAATATAAAAAGAGAAACTGAAATAGAGTTTAATGAACTCTATTTCAGTTTCTCTTACTGGTTTCATATATTTAAGTAGTTAATATATTTAATGGAGGTTATTTGTTATCTCCAAAATATCTATCTAATAATCCCTTGAATGCTTGTCCATGTCTAGCTTCATCTTTACACATTTCGTGAACTGTGTCATGGATTGCATCTAAGTTTAATTCTTTAGCTAATGTAGCTAAATCTTTCTTTCCTTGGCAAGCACCGTGCTCTGCATCTACTCTAGCTTGTAAGTTAGATTTTGTGTCAGCTATTACAACTTCTCCAATTAATTCAGCAAATTTTGCAGCGTGTTCTGCTTCTTCAAATGCTATTCTCTTATAAGCTTCTGCAACTTCTGGGAATCCTTCTCTATCAGCTTGTCTTGACATTGCTAAGTACATTCCAACTTCTGTACATTCTCCTATAAAGTTAGCTTGTAATCCTTCCATAACTCTTGGATCTACATCCTTAGCAACTCCAACTCTGTGCTCATCAGCCCATTTTAAATCTCCAGTTTGTTCTACGAACTTATCTGCTCCAACCTTACATACTGGACAAACTTCTGGTGCCATGTCTCCTTCATATACGTATCCACATACTGTACAAACAAATTTCTTCATAATTAAAAGCCTCCTAATTTCTAGTCATAATTATATATTTATTTCGGTGCTTTTATTATATATTGACAATTATTATTTGTAAATAGTATTTATTAAATTTTGTATTGTTTTTGTCTATTAAATATAAAAGATTAGAAATATAACATAACT
Organism: Clostridium lamae; assembly: GCF_033043255.1. NCBI lineage: Bacteria > Bacillati > Bacillota > Clostridia > Eubacteriales > Clostridiaceae > Clostridium > Clostridium lamae. Next base: position 18,360 of record NZ_JASCQJ010000042.1, read on the forward strand.
CTCTCCATTTATCTATGAAATCAAATTATTAAATGTTTCAATTTATTGGTATATCATCTTTAATCTTTACTCTATCAACAAGTTTATATGGTAAATTTAGAATTTTATCTATATACCTATCTTGAATTTTTTTAGTAATAAAAATAACTAATTCCGCGATAATTATAGCTGAAACCCCATCTAGTACGAAATGTTGCTTTATAAATACTGTAGATAAAATTATTAAAATCCCAACTATATTTGTATAAACGAACCATGGTTTATTATCTTTCCACTTAGTAGCTCTCATAATAATGTATGTGTTTAATACATGAATTGAAGGAAAGCAATTAAGTGGTCTATCAAGCTCATATATTAAATTTACTATTCTGTTTGGTATTGTATTATTGGCAATAACAGGCCTTGCTATTTCTACTGGATATAAATAGTAAAATAGATAGCAAATACACATGCCAATATAGATACTTATCAGAGTTCTTAAATATCTATTCCTATCTTTAGATAAAATAAATATTAAACCTATAAAAATAAAAATATACCAATATATATAAGGAAAAATAAATACTGATAATAAGGGTATATTTCTATCAATAGTTAAAGATATATCCTTACCACTCCCAGCCAGAGCCCCTGCTATGAGATAATTTATATTAATTATAGGTAAAATAATAAGCCAAACTAAATCCATCCATTTTATTTCATTTAAATCATATTTATATATAAAATTCTTTATAAAGTTACTCAAAATAATACCCCCTAAAAAAATTTAACTAATTATTCCTATAAATATATTTTACAATATAAAGATTATATTGTACCAAATAGCCATTATTTTTAAGGATATTATAAGATAAACTTTTGATTTTTAAGAATTTCTTTATATTTTATTTTTATCTTTTTTAATTACTCTTAAATAAATAAAAACTCACAGATAATTAAGATTAACTGCAAGTTTCTAGACACTTTTTATTATTTTTATTTCTGAAATTTTCGGCCATATGTTTTTTTTACTTTTGACTTTTAATTTTATGTGATTTACTCTAGAATTACAAAGTGTAATTTCTATTTTTTCACTATTCTCATATATTTCTTCTCTTGATAGTATTACTTTTTCACTATCATTTGATAAATCTATAATTTCATAACTAATGACATCATGATTAACTAATGGATATATTAATTTTTCAATTGAAATACAGCTTTCAAATCTATATATGAACTCCCTTAAGAAAGAGTGACCCTCATTTTTTAAACATATTGTATTTTTATCCTCTATATTAGAAATATTAAGATTTTCCTTATATTTATTAGCTATCTCTTCTAGATAATCAATTCTATAATTTAAGAATTTATAGTCATTGCTATAGCCAAAAAAATCATTATATACTACTGTAGTTGAAAGAATATCATCTATTTCAATTTGATTCATATACTCCTCCTTTTTTTTACATTTTAACTCAAATTAATACCAATTATTCTATTTTACTGTATATATATATTTTCTTACTAATTGTAATTTTTTAAAAGTCCCTTATTTAAAGATTATGGTCATAAAAGTTCAGGACTAAAGTCCTCTTTATTCATATTAACTTTATATAAACTTTTATTATTTTTGTATTAAAATCCAAAAATATCCTGAGGTTAGTTTTTGTAATTGTTATCAAACATACATTATGATAAATTCAAATTATATTAGCTTAATGAGGTGGATCTATGAAAAAAAAGAAAACTCTATACTTACCAATTCTCTTTATACTTTTACTAATTCTTTCTACAATACTATTTATAAAGATTACTAAAAATGATAATGATTCTGGAAACAAACCATTTTCTTGGGATAACTTAAGCTTATACTTTGTTATGACAGATAGATTTTATGATGGTGATGAATCAAACAATAATTCATATGGAAGACTTTCAATAGATGCTAAAGGCTCAACTGTCGGTACCTTTCATGGTGGGGATATTAAAGGACTAACTAAAAAATTAAAGGATAATTACTTTACTGATTTAGGTATTAATGCTATATGGATAACTTCGCCTATAGAACAAGTTCATGGATTTATATCAGGTGATAACTCTGGTTCCTTTGCTCATTACGGATATCATGGTTACTATGCTTTAGATTGGACATCTATAGATAAGAATATGGGAACTATTGATGATATGAGAGAGTTTGTTGACACCGCACATTCTAAAGGTATTAGAATAGTTCTAGATGTTGTTATGAATCATACTGGGTATTCTAATTTAAAGGATATGGCAGACTATGATTTTAAACCATTAAAAGACTCATCTATAGATATAGCTACTTGGCAACCAAATGAATCTGAAAACTATGATACTTATAATAAAACAATTGTAGATTATCATGGACATGAAGAAGAATGGGCAAAATGGTGGGGAAATGAGTGGATAAGAGCTGGGTTACCTGGCTATACTTCTGGTGGAAGTAATGATATTAATATTAACCTTTCTGGATTACCTGATATTAAAACTGAATTAACAAAAGCAGTAGATATCCCCCCTATTCTTAAAATAAAATGGGCAAAAGATATATCTAAAAATAATGAAGCATGGATAGTGCCTTCAGCTATAAAATATAGAACTAATTTAGATGTAGATCCCTCAACTTATATTATTAAATGGCTTTCAGCTTGGGTAGAAGAATTCGGAATAGATGGTTTTAGATGCGATACTGCTAAACATATTGATATATATAGATGGCAGCAATTAAAAGATGAATCTAATAAAGCTTTAAATACTTGGAGAAAAAATAATCCAGATAGTCCTGGCTCAAATTGGTCAGATGACTTTTGGATGACAGGAGAAGTTTTTGGACAAGGTCTAGAAAAAAATCAATATTACGATAATGGTTTTGATTCAATAATTAATTTTGATTTTCCTAAAGGTGATAGCTTAGAATATCTTGAAGAAATCTACTCTGAATATGATGATAAAATTAATAGTGATGATAATTTTAATGTTCTAAGTTATATTTCTTCCCATGATACTGGCTTAACAAGAGGTAATATGATTAACTTAGGAACAAAATTACTATTATCTCCAGGAGGAGTTGAAATTTACTATGGTGATGAATCAAATAGAAAAGCATCAACTAATACTGTTACAACGGCTAAAGATCAGCCCTCTAGATCAGATATGAATTGGGACAGTATAGATAAAGAAACATTATCTCATTGGCAAAAGTTAGGTCAATTTAGAGCTAATCATATTTCTATTGGAGCTGGTGAACATAAAATGCTTCAATACTCCCCTTATGCTTTTAGTAGATCTTATAATAAAAATAGTATAAATGATAAAGTAGTAATAGCAACTGAAGTGCAGAACCAATCTGAAATAGATGTTTCTTCTGTTTGGAATGATGAAATTCAGATAAAAGATTTTTATACCGGTAAAAAATATACTGTGCAAGATGGAAAAGTTAATGTTAATCCAAATAAAAATGGCATTGTTTTACTAGAAGAAATAAAATGATGCTTTCGCACAATGAAAAATGAATAATGTAAAATGTAAAATTAAAGAAGAAACTCCTTTCGGAGTTTCTAAAATAGATATATGTTAATTGGGAGCTGTTATAACAGCTCCATTTATTTTCTAATATATCAATATGTAAGCTTTCACAGATTAAAATTTTACTATTTCTTTTATAGCTTCAACTACACCATTATCATTATTACTCTTTGCTATAAACCTAGAAACTTTCTTTAAATCATCATGTGCATTTTCCATAGCAAAGCTATAATAAGCCTTCTCCATCATTTCCAAATCATTTAAATAATCTCCAAATACCATAGTTTCTTTAGGGGTAATATCTAGTATCTCTTGAACTTTTTCAATTGCTACTCCCTTATTTACTCCCTTTGTAGTAATATCTAACCATATTTCTCCTGATACAGTAACTTGAAGCTTGTCCCAATAGTCTTTATAATACTTATTACTATTAAACTCTGAACCTGAAAAATCGCAAATAGTAACTTTAAGAACCTCATCATTAACTTTAGTTAAATCATCAACTATTTCATATCTTTCATAATACTTTTTAGTTTGTTCAACTAATCTCTCGTCGTTATTTTCAATATAAGCTGATTTCTTGCCACAAAGTATTGTATAAGCATTTTCTATAGTTCTTCCAATTTTTACAAGTTCATTTGCAACTTCTCTATTTAATGAATTTACTAATATTTCTTCTCCCTTATATGCAACAAAAGTTCCATTTTCAGCAATGAACATTATATCGTCACTTATTCTCTCGAATCTTTTTAATAAATTGTAGTATTGCCTTCCACTTGCAGCTGCAAAGATAATATCCCTTTCCTTAAGCTTATTGAATATATCAAAAAACTCTTCATTAATTTCATTATTTTCATTTAATAAAGTTCCATCCATATCTGATGCTATTAATTTTATCATTCTACAAATCCTTCCCTTATCTTAATAAAATAATCTAACATTTGTTTCTGTCTCATCTAAGTTAAAATTACTAATAAAGCTCTATTCAATATTTATACTATCTACACCTATAAAAGCCTTATCTATTTCAAAATTTTTAATTTCTTCAATTAAAAATCCTCCAATAGCCCAACCAAGTTTTTTTTATTATGACATCCACCAATTTGTATTATATCATTAAAATTAGAATCAAGAAAAAAAGTTTAGCAAACATTATACTAAATGATTGCTAAACTCTTTGTAATTAATTTAAGTTATTAATATTACGAAAATCTATAATTTCTTCATCTCTTTCGTTTTTCTTTTTTATTAGCATTAAGCTTATAGTAACTCCTATAATTCCCATTATCAAAAATACTACATATACTAATATTCCACTTATATTATCACTTGGCACATACATAAACATTGTAGCGATTAAATTATTAACCATATGCATTATTATCGCTGGCCATAATGATTTAGTTTTATAAGTAACATATCCAAAAACTATACCTAAAAGCGTTGCATAACTTCCTTGAATTATATTTCCATGGAAAACTCCAAACATAATGGCTTGTATTATTATGGTCCATCTAATAGATACTTTTTTCTTTAAAGTATTATAAATAATTCCTCTAAATAAAAATTCTTCAGCAAAAGGTGCAACTATTCCAATTGTAATTATAGAGATTATCATACTACCTCCATTAAGTGGTGATAGCACATCTTCCATGTACTGAAATTGACTTGAAAATAATCCTGCTTCATCAATTAAACTTAATGCTCCTGAATTAAATAACCAACAAGCTGCCCCTAGAATTACTGCGAAAATAATATTAAATTTATTAGTTCTATTAATTAAAATCTCTTCTTTATAATTTCTCTTTTTAATCTTATAAATTAAGATTAAAACAAGTACTGTTAATATTGATGAAATTAACAAAAATATATTTGTTAAACTTAAGGTAAATTCTATAACATTAGATAAGTCAGCATCGAGATTAATTGCTCCATTATTAATTTGTGACATTTGAGTTATTGCAAAATATATTCCTACAGACAGTCCTCCTACCGTAGATACAATTACCTGTACTAATAGTGTTATAAGTAAATATCCTATAGAAGCAAAAAATGCTTTTACCTTTTCTTTCATATAATTCTCCCCTTTCCAGTTAAATTTATCCATTAAAATTATTATACAACATTTTTACTTTTTATACCATTAATTCAAATTAATATAAATTCATCTTTATAAGTTTCAGTAATTTTCAATTTATTACAAAGACAAGCCTCATCTATAATTTATAATTGGATCTTTATGTAATATCTACTAAAAATCTGCTTATAAATATATATTTTTTCATAATTACTCATAAAAGCTATCTTTTCCCTTACTAATACTTTATTTTTTCTCATCATTAGTTTAAAATTATATACATATTATTATTTATAAAATATTTGATTTAAAAGTAAAAAAATAGTATATAACTATATATAATACTAAAAGATAATTTGTATAGGAGAGGTTTGCATATGTCAAATGAAAATATGTCATCTAACTTTATAAGAAATATAATTATTGAAGACTTAGAAAATAAAAAACATGATGAAATAATAACTCGTTTCCCACCTGAACCAAATGGATATTTACACATAGGCCATGCTAAATCAATAGTTTTAAATTCAGGTCTTGCAGAGGAGTTTAAAGGTAAATTTAATTTAAGATTCGATGATACTAACCCTACTAAAGAAGACACTGAATACGTTGAGTCAATTAAAGAAGATGTTAAATGGCTAGGTGGAAATTGGGATAATATCTATTTTGCTTCTGATTATTTTGATATTATGTACGATAAAGCAAAGCTACTAATTAAAAAAGGCTTAGCTTACGTTTGCGATTTAACTCCAGAAGAAATAAGAGAATATAGAGGAACTTTAACTGAACCTGGAAAAGAAAGTCCTTATAGAAATAGATCTGTGGAAGAAAATCTTGACTTATTAGAAAGAATGAAAAATGGTGAATTTGAAGATGGTTCAAAGGTTCTAAGAGCCAAAATAGATATGTCTTCTCCTAATATTAATATGAGAGACCCTATTATATATAGAATTGCTCATGCAACACACCACAATACTGGTGATAAATGGTGCATATACCCTATGTATGATTTTGCTCATCCTCTTGAAGATGCAATTGAAGGTATAACACATTCAATTTGTACTTTAGAGTTTGAAGATCATAGACCTCTTTACGATTGGTTTGTTAAAGAATGTGAAATGGAGCATACTCCAAGACAAATTGAATTTGCAAGACTTAACATGACTAACACTGTTATGAGTAAGAGAAAGCTTAAACAATTAGTTGATGAAAAAGTAGTTGATGGATGGGATGATCCAAGAATGCCTACTGTTTCTGGATTAAGAAGAAGAGGATATACCCCTGAAGCAATTAGAAACTTCTGCACAGCAATTGGAGTTTCAAAAGCTAATTCAGTTGTAGATTCTCAAATGCTTGAATACTTTATAAGAGAAGATTTACAACTTAAAGCTAATGCTGCTATGGCTGTTATGAGACCATTAAAGGTTGTTATTACTAACTATCCAGAAGGACAAACAGAAATGCTACCAGTTCCAAATAACGCTAAAAATGAAGAAGCTGGTACTAGAGAAGTTCCATTCTCAAGAGAAATTTATATAGAACAAGAAGATTTTATGGAAGTACCTGTTAAAAAGTATTTTAGATTATTCCCAGGAAACGAAGTAAGATTAATCGGTGCTTACTTTATTAAGTGTAATGATGTAATAAAAGATGAAAATGGAAATGTAGTTGAATTACATTGTACTTATGACCCAGAAACTAAGAGTGGTTCTGGATTTACTGGAAGAAAAGTTAAAGGAACTATCCACTGGGTAGATGCAAAAACTGCAAAGCCAGCTGAATTTAGACTTTATGAACCATTAATATTAGATGATGCTCCTGAAAATGAAGGAAAGCATTTCTTAGAACAAATTAATCCTAATTCATTAGAAGTATTAGAAGGATTTATTGAAGAAACTACTGCTAAAGTAGCAAAACCACAAGATAAGTTCCAATTAGTAAGAAACGGATTCTTTAATGTAGATCCTAAGTACACTACTGATGATAAATTAGTATTTAATAGAATAGTATCATTAAAGAGCTCATTTAAGATTAATAATTAAAGAATGAAAAAATGAAATAATGAAAAAATTGTGGTTATAATTCAGTGAACTGAATTATAGAATTATTGAATTATTGGATTTTTTTGAGAGTTGCAGTTGCAACTCTTTTTTTATGCTATATAATCAATTTTTACATTGAATTATCTTGTTTTTGATTATAAAATATTCTACGTATTTTATTTACAAAATCACTATACTTTACATACATAGGAGGAAACTAATGAATAACTTTACAACTATATTAATATTAACAATTGTTGGCGGACTTATTGGATGGGTAACTAATATATTAGCTATAAAGCTTTTGTTTAGACCAATTAAACCGATAAAAATCCCTATCTTAAATATTGAAATATTAGGTTTAATTCCTAAAAGAAAAAATGAGATTGCTGCTAATATCGGTGAAGTAATTTCTAATGAATTACTTTCAATTGATGATATATTAGAACAAGCATTAAACAATTCAGATGGAGAAAACTTTAATTCTTACATAACAGATAAAATTAAAAATATAATAAATGAAAAACTAAACATTATTCCTATGCCTTTTAGAATGATGGCTGCTCCATATATTGATGAAATTTTAAATAAAGAAGTCCCTAGTGCTATTAATGAAATAAGTTCTGATTTATTAGTTAAAGCTAAAGAAAATGTTAATATACAAGAAATTGTTGAAGAAAAGATTAATGAATTAGACTTAGAACAACTAGAAGATATAATAATTAAAGTTGCTAAAAAAGAACTAAAACATATTGAGATTCTAGGTCTTGTATTAGGTTCTGTTATTGGGTTACTTCAAGGCATTTTAGTGATTTTTCTTTAAGAAATAAGGAAATATGTTATATTAGTGGCTCTGTCGCAAGCTCCAGGTCGTCCTAACATAACATATTTCCTTCTACAAACTTAAGATAATAATACCTCATTCTTAGGAATTATGAATTTTTGTTCCGTAGCTTCCTTATTAATTAGAAACTCAAAACTTAATAAAAAATACTGTATTTTATTTCTCTAAATCTATAGTAATTTTTTCATCCTCTAATATCTTATCTCCAGTATTCATCTTGGTAATGAAATAATCTTTATTTTTATCTAATGCTGGCAATATTAAAGTAAAATTGTAGCCATCATCAACTCCATTAAATTTAGTCTCTTGAATTTCTATGTCTATTGTATCCTTATACCAATTTTGCTCTTGACCATTATTAGATTCTTTATATTTATTTACTCTATCTTCATCCCAAATTTCAATTCCTATATGCTCTAAACTATCTATATATTTTTTAATTTTTAAATCTATTACAGTTTTATCTTCTTTAAACTCAATATTCTTAATAATGTATTCTTGTCCATTTCCCATATTTATAACTGTTTCACTATTTTCATTTATTTTCTCTATCATTAATTCTCTATTATAGGTGCTTTCACTTATAACAGGTATAAGCGTTATTGATTTTGTTTCCTCTGGTACACCTTTATATCTCCAAAGATAATTCCCTTGAACTCTTTCATCTTTCACATTTGATCCAGTACCTGATCCTTCTTTCCAATCTATAGGAATTCCTTTATCATCTTGCACTAAAACTTTTAATGTGTACTTTTGAATAAAAATTTCAGAATTATTCTCATCAGGTTTTACAAGTCCTATATCTGTATCCATGTACACTATGGTATTTAAATTAGATGTTATTAATTCAGTAAGCTTGAATATACTATCATCATATTTTATTTCTTTATCTACCTTATATGTTTCTTTTCCCATATCCTTAGAATCTATAGAGAACTTAAATTTAAATTTTTTAGGATAATATCCAACCCACTCTCCATATAAATCATTAACTACAAATTCTATTTTAGCTTTATCAGCCAATTCGTTATCTGTAAATGCATACGAAGCTAATCCAACATAAGTATTATCATCTATAAAATCACCATCATTTTCCTCATTTTTATAATCTATATTCTTAAATCCTCTTTTTATAATAGGGAATATTATTGGTTTATCATCAAATCCCTTCTCTGACTTTAACTCATAAGCTATAGCTAATTCAACACCATCATAATAAATATTTTTAATTGTCATTGTAGTATCTTCATACTTTTGTGTAATATTAACATCTTTCGCTCCCTCAACATATTTATCTCCAATTCCAATTACTTCATTAATACTTTTAAATGTAGGCCCTATAATAGGTAAACTTTCTGCATAAGCTGGCATAAATATATTAAATGTAAGCATACATACTATGATTCCAGCTACTAATCCAGATATTTTTCTAAGTTTACTTTTTCTTTTTACACCTCTTTCTGGTAGCTCGTCCAGAGTTTTTAATATATTATTTTTTAATTTATCGGGTACTTCTATGTTAATATTTCTTGCCTCTTGTTTAAGACTATCATTAAATTTATCTTTCTCATAATTATTCATGATTACATCCCTCACTCATAATATTATAAATTTTCTCTCTTCCTCTATTTAATCTAGACTTTACAGTTCCTTTAGGTACTTTTAAAGCATTACTTATTTCCTCTATAGACATGTCGTCAAAATAAAATAACCACATAGTGATTCTTAAATCAGAACTCAATGAATCCATAGCCCTAATTAAATCTAAATTTTTATATTTATCTTCATAAACTTCATTATTTATTTGTGAATCCTCAATATAAGTAATCTTCTTATTTTTTCTTATTATGTTATTACATTCGTTAATTAAAATTCTTGTTAACCATGTTTTAAAAAACTCCTCATTTTTTAGATACGGAATTTTCTCATAAGCCTTTAATATAGTGCTTTGGAGAGCATCTTCCATATCATATTCACTATTTAACATTCCTCTACACACAATATATAAAGACTTTAAATTTTCTTCAATTAAAATATTGAATGCTTCTTTGTCCCCATCTATAGCTAATCTAACATTACTTTTCTTAAGCTTTTCATCTTTAAGTTTATTTAATATCCCTATAGGAATAATATTAGACATATTCATTATATTTCCCCTTCCACTTACCATAGCTATGTTAACTTGTCTTCACTTAATTAGACGTACACCTTAATTCAAAGGTTCCATTAAAATCCATAATAAATTTTCACAAAAAAAGAGTTGCCTAGCAACTCTTTTTTACTATTCTAACCTAAACAATAATTCTTCTTCTAAAGTCTTTCCTGTATCCTTAAATCCAAGGCTTTGATAAAGGCTTCTTGCTATATTATTCTTTGGATCAAAGGAAATATATATATCCTTGCAATCTTCAATCTTCTTCATCTCTTCAATTACTTTTTTTAAAGCAATTTTTCCATACCCTTTACCTTGGTATTTATGATCTATCATAAACCTACATACTTCGTAAAAATTATAATCATAACAATATCCATACATAGTAAATCCAATCATTAAATCATCATTATATATTGCTTTTACTGTCCACCCTTTTTGAACTTTAGACTGTGCTATAGAAAATGCATTTGAAGCAACAAATTCTTCAAAAACATAATTTTTACCTTCTTTATTAGTTGTTAAGAGTGTGCATTGATAAAAATTATTTTTATCAATATCTTTTAAATATATACTCATATTACTTTTTACCCTTCATAATACTTTTAATCCTATGCCTTTCTTGACTCTTAGCTTTTGATAAATTATAAGCCTCTTCTTTTTTAAGCTTTTTATACCTTTCTAATCTATCTAAGTCTAATTCCCCATTTTCTATCGCTTCTCTTACTGCACATTTAGGTTCATTTTTATGAGTACAATCTGAAAACTTACATTGTTTTTCTAACTCTTCAATATTGCTAAAGGACTTATCAACATCTGCAGAAATTAATCCAAGCTCCCTCATTCCAGGAGTATCAATTATTACTCCACCATCTTCTAATAAAAATAGTTCTCTATGAGTAGTAGTATGCCTTCCTTTATCATTTTCACTAATTGAATTAGTTTTTAAAACTTCTTTATTTAATAACTTATTTATAAGTGTAGATTTTCCTACACCTGATGATCCTATAAAGGCTATTGTTGTTCCAGATTTAATATATTCTTTAACTTTTTCATATCCATTTCCATTTAAACTTGAAGTTACTAGTATGTCTATTCCTATAGCAGCTTCTTTAACTTCTCTTAGTCTTTCATCTATATCTTCGCATAAATCTGACTTAGTTAGCACTATAACTGGTGTTGCCATACTATCCCAAGCCACAGCTATATATCTTTCAAGTCTATTAATATTAAAATCATTATTTAAAGCCATGCAGATAAATATATAATCAATATTTGCTGCAACAACTTGTGTATCATATCTAGTACCAGCTATCTTTCTAGAAAAATAACTTTTTCTAGTTAATACTTTATGAATTATAGCATCGCCATTTTTATTATCTGTTCTATCTAATAATACCCAATCTCCCACTACAGGATAATCTAAAGTACTATTTGAAGAATATGATAATTTTCCAGATACTCTTGCAAGTACTTCTCCTTCTTCAGTAACAACTCTATAAATATCTTTATATTGTACTGAAACTCTCCCTAAATAAAAGTTGTCATTATAACTACTTGCTTCCTTAATGTATCCTTCATTTAATCCTAATTCTAGTAAGTTTTTATTATTCATTCTTCCTCCCGAAATTAAACATATTGGGAAGGATTATTTATTTCTATACTGTAGTCACCTTCCCATTAACAACAATATAGTTTTTGTTTCTTCTTACTAAATCCATCATAAAACATCACATCCTTTCAGATAATTAATAGTTATTTTTATAATAACCATTATATTTATTATATATTAATATTTATATTATTTGCACTATTATTTGAATTTAAAAATACTTTATTCGTTAGGTATAACTTCACCATTTTCATCTAATAAATATATTGCAAAAACTATATCAATTTTAAAAGGATCTTCTTCCACACTTTCACCATTATAAACAATCCTTATTTTATCACCCTTCTTCAGCTCTGGTAGCTTATCAGTAGATACTGTATTTTTATTTATAATAACACTATCTGCGTTAATAATATTTTTATCTGAATTAATATTTTCATTGTCTATTGGAACAACATTAATACTATCTTCTGTTATATAATCAACAACTGCATTTATATAATTTTGTGTTTTACCACTTTCTACTTTACAATTGATACATCCTATCATTAATAAGCTTAAACAGAAAATAAAAATAAAAAGAGTTGCTCTTTTAAAAAGATATTTGTATTCTTTTATACTCTTAATTAAGACACTTACCATAAGAATTCCCCTTTCCCTTAAAAATATTATTTAACCCTAATAAACTATGTATCATCTATATATTTATATTATGCTTGGTTATATAAATACACAATTATAATTTACCTATTATACAAAATATACCATTGCAAAGATTTTTAAATATAACTTCAACATTTCTAGGTACTTACTTCAAAATTTAATATATAATTAAATTATACATTATTTTACAATTATTATATAATCCTTATTTAAAAAAGTTTACTATACGTTAGATGTGAAACTAAGGAGGTAAT
>NZ_JASCQJ010000043.1:0-29183 GCF_033043255.1 Clostridium lamae
TTATAAAAATAAAAGGATACTATTATAATAGCTATTCCTTGTGTGATATAGGATAAAATTTTGAGTTTTTTGGTAAAATTAAATGTTACTTTAATTGCAAAAAATAAATAAGAAAGAGTAATAAAAAATAAAAATATAAAAAAGAAACCTATTGCTATTGGAATTAAACCTATCAAAGATAAATTAGTAAATGTTAATATAAAAAGAAGAGCATATAAAATTATCATGAAAAAATTTAAAACGCCTTTTAACCCACTTTTAATCATGGAATAGAATAAAATTATCTTATTATCTATTGGGGAAGGAAATAAATAATTTATATCAGGAACTGAAAAATTACTTGGTGCATAATCATTTAAATAATGAGATATTACAAAAAGTATTATAAGAAATGATACTAAACTTATAATTCCAAGTATGGATTGTTGTATTTCTAAATTAATAGATAATTTTGAGTCATTTTTAAATATAGAAACTATTATAGTTGAAAAACAAATCCCAAAGAACAACACAATAGAAAATAACTTTTTTAAGAATAGTACTGGATTTTTTAAAATTTGTATAATCATGTTTTTAATTTTCCATAAATCTAAAAATAATAATGTTTTTATGTTATTCATAAAAATACCCCCAAATAACTTTTAAAAAGATTATATAATATAAACAATTACATAACAAGAAAAATATGGAATTTTAAGATTAAAACTATCTTATTGTTTGACATAAACATTGATAAAATATATTATTAAAATACATAAAGAATTGGACAGAGAATAAGGCGGTGAAGTGATGGAATTAATAAAAGCTCAAGAGAAGTTTATAAAACATAAGTCATCTGGATATCAAGTTGTGAAAGGGAAAGAGGGTACTGGAAAAAGTACTGCATCAGTTTATAAAGCTATAAACTTAGAAAATAATTATTGCTTGTATGAAGATGATAAAGTTTTATTCGTAACATCTAATTATAATAATAACAAAAAAGTAACCGAGCTTTACAATGAAGAAAAAAAGCATGAGGAATTTTTCTCATTGTTTTCTTTAGATAGGAATAGGGTAAATATTATTACCTTAGAAGAAATGATTAATACATATTATAATGCTTACATTAGAGAAAGAGGACAATCTAATAAGATTATTACTAAAAATGAGTCATTAACAATATTAAAAGGCTTAGAGAATGAAATTAATGCTTTTAATAAAAAATCTAAATTTATTTCGAAAGTAAAATATGAATTTTTATTAGAAGAAATATTATGGATTAAAGCTAGTAATTTTTCATTAGAAGAATATTTAATTATAGATAGAAAAGGTAGAAAAAATAGAATAAAGAAATCCTCATATACAAGGGAATCAATATATAGGATTAAAGACTTATATAATGAAAAATTGGTAGAAAACTTATTTGTTGATGAGTATGATCATGTTTTACATGCTATTTCTTATGTGAAAAAATATAATGGTTTATATAGTCATATAATATTAGATGATATAGAAAGATTAACTAAAGCAGAAATTGATTTTGTAAAGGAAATATATAATGAAAAACCTCATTCTTCATTTATTTTCATCTTAAATAATGAGTTAAATAACAAGGAAAATTCATGGATGATAAAGGGAAGAAAATTTAATAGCTTAAAAGTTGATGTTAAAGGAAAGAGTTTTAACTTTAAGGTGAAATTTGAGAAAGAGAAGAAGATAATAAATACTATAGAGAAATATAAATATATTAATTTAAGAAATAAAGATGTAGTAGAATTTAATATAGATACTGCATCTAGTAGCAAAGAACTTTTAAATGGAGAAAATGTTATTTATAATGAAAATGAACTAGAAGAAATACCTATGTTTAGTAATATAGCTGCCGGAAATCCAATAGAAATTAATGATAATATAGAAGGCGATTTTTATTTACCAAAATACTGGTTGGAGAGAGGAAAAGATTCTTTTATTTTAAGGGTTAAAGGTGACTCAATGGTAGATAAAAATATATGTGATGGAGATCTTGTAGTTATAAAGAGACAAGCTATCGCTAATCATAATGAAATAGTTGCAGCTAATTTAGATGGTGAAGCTACTTTGAAAACTTTAAATTTAAATGGAGATTCACCTATGCTAATGCCAGCTAACTCTCTTTATTCCCCAATAGAATTAGAAAATAAAGAAGCTAGCATTTTAGGTGTTGCTATAGGAGTAATTAAGAAAGAGATAAATTAGTTTTATCTCTTTCTTTTATTAGCTTATGTAAATATTTCCCAGAAAATAATTAACATAATATCTTATCTTCTGGAATATTAATTAAAGATAGGAGGAAGATTTAATGGATAAAGAAATATTAAATGAAAAAAAAAGAAAAATATTAGAAAACATTAACTATGCTAAAGAAGAAAATATAAATAAGATTTCGGCAATACTTGTAATAGATGATGAAGAAATTCAAAAAGAATTATTAGCGTGGCTTATATATGAAGGATATAAAGTTTCTTTAATAAAAGATGATGTTAATATTCTAACAATAGAATGGTAAGGGAGCTTAATAGCTCCTTTATTCTTTAGATAATGAGTTTTTATTACTATTTTTTTTATTATTTTGTTTATGTGGATTTTCAGATTTCATTTCCATATGAATTATTATAGTTAGCAGCCCTCTAAGTAACGTAATTGAACCTAAAATTACTAGTTCTTTTATATCCCTAATTATTACAGTCTTAAGTATTTCAGCTGCAAGTTTAAATTCTAAAGCAGTTGCCATAGAATTTGCATATGCCCATTTTAGAGGATAGTCATTTTTCTTAATTAATGAAACTATATAATGATAGAAGGCTTTAATAGACCCTATAGAAATCACCAATATACCTATCAATTCAAGAATATTAACTAATGGGGGGATTATTTTTTCAATTATTATCTCTAACATGTTTATCACCTATACTAATATTTATATATATAGTATTTCAATAATAAATAAAATAATTAGCAAAAATTAAATATTTAATTAATAAATAATAAATACTAAGTGAAAATGGTATATAATGATTTAATATTTTATTCATAGGAGAAGTAGTATGATTATAACTAAAGATTTCTATCAAAGAGATGCTATAGAGGTTGCAAAAAGTATTTTAGGAGATTATTTAATAAGAGAAATAGATGGAAGAAAAATTAAATCTATAATAGTAGAAACTGAAAGTTATATTGGTGCAATAGACAAAGCTTGTCATGCTTATAATTATAAAAAAACTGAAAGAACAAAACCTCTTTTTGAAGAAGGTGGAATATCATATGTATATTTTATATATGGATTATATCATTGTCTTAATGTGGTAACTAATGTTAAAGATGAACCAGAGGCTGTATTAATAAGAGCTGTTGAACCGTTAGATAATTTTAATTATATTTCAAATATAAGATTTAATAAGAATTATGAAGAACTAACTAAGGCTCAGAAAAAAAATTTAACAAATGGACCTTCTAAATTATGTAGTGCCCTAAAAATAACTAAGGATGATAACTATAAAAAAATATATTTAGAAGGTGATTTATATATAGAGCATAACCAAAATAAAAGTTTTGAAATAGTGGAGACAAAGAGGATTGGGATAGATTATGCGGAAGAAGCGAAGGATTTTATGTGGAGATTTTACATAAAGGATAATTTATATGTTTCAAAAAAATGAATATTTATATTGAAATATATAAAACTAATAATGATTTTAAAAAAAGGAGGCTTTTTTATGAAGTTAAAAAAATCATTATTAGTAGTTTGTTGTTTATTAATATTTTCATTTATCCTTATTGGTGCAGAGCCAGGGAAAGAAGTAAATACTAAGAGTCCTGTAGTTATTGGTGAAATCGTGGATGTAGAAAAAAGTGAAGATGGAAAGTCTGTAAGAGTAACTGTTGAAGGCTACATTAAGGATAAAGAGGTAAATAAAATTAAGGTAATAGGTATAGTTGATGATACGACTAAGGTAATGAACTCTACTAATGACAAAAAGGAAAATATAGATTTGCAAAAGGGAGATTTAGTTTATATGAGAGTAAGTGAAGTTATGACTAAATCTGAACCTCCACAAACATCTATAAAAAGAATATTTGTTACAAATAAAAAATAGAAAAATATGTTACAATATATAATATGAATAAATGGAGGATGGAAAATGGATAAATACAATAAAGATGATTTAAAAAATAGATTAACTGAAGTTCAATATAAGGTTACTCAAGAAAGTGCTACAGAACCACCTTTTATTAATGAATATTTCGATAATTTTAAGGAAGGCATTTATGTAGATATAGTTTCTTTAGAGCCTTTATTTATATCAGATGATAAGTTTGATTCAGGTTGTGGATGGCCAGCATTTTCCAAACCTATTGATAGAAAACTAATCAGTGAAAATATAGATAAAAGTCATGGCATGACAAGGACAGAGGTTAGAAGTAAATCTTCAGATTCTCATTTAGGACATGTATTCTGTGATGGACCTGAAGAGTTAGGAGGCTTAAGATATTGCATAAATTCAGCTTCATTAAAATTCATTCCTAAAGAAAAAATGAAAGAAGAAGGATATGAAGAATATCTAAGTCTATTTGATAAAAAGTAAAAGTGGGTTCCACTTTTACTTTTTATTTGGTTTAAAGAACGTATAGTAATTTACATAATGATTTAATATTTGTTATAATATAATAATAAATCATTATGTAAATATAATTATAGCCATATGGGGGTTTAGAATGAGCAAACGAGTTAAAAGTCCGAAAAGAAAAAGTAATAAGTCTAGAGAAAGAGCTCTATATGTAACTATAGGTGTTTGTTTAATTTTTATGTTTTTAATTGGTAAGCTTACCTATATTATGATTTATAAGAGCGAAGAGTACAATCATATGGCTCAAGGTCAGTGGAATTCTCAAGTAACAGTACAAGCAAAACGGGGGGATATTACAGATAGAAATGGTTCTTTACTTGCAACTTCAATAGATGTTTATAGAGTTGACTTAGATTTAGATGCAATAGAAATACATATTGTAGATGAAGATACCACAAAAGAGGAAGTAGCTAAGCAATTAGCAGAAGCATCTGGACTTACTATAGAAGAAGTAACTGAAAAATTAAATCCTATTACAGAAGGCGGAGTTAAGGTAAACACAAGCACTTTAATTAAAGGTATAGATAAAGAAACTGCTGATAGAATTCAAGATTTGAATATATACGGAGTAGTAATATCTATTAATCCTATAAGATATTATCCAAATAATAATTTTTTAGCCCATGTAATTGGAAGTGTAAACTCAGATAATGTAGGGTTAAATGGAGTAGAACTACAATATGATTATGAACTTACAGGTATATCTGGGTATAAAATAGCTGAAGTTGATGGAAGTTTATCAGAACTACCATACCAAACAGTTAAATATTCAAGCCCTGTAGATGGGAAAAATATTCAATTAACAATAGATGAAAACATACAACTGATGGCTGAAAAAGCAGCCGAAAAAGGGTATCAAGACAATAAGGCTAAAGAAGTAACTATAATTGTTACAAATCCAAATAATGGAGAAATATTAGCCATGGTAAATAAACCTGATTTTAATCCAAATACTCCTTACGAAGATTATGAGAATTTTGAAGGAGAAAATGATTTTGAAAAGCTTCAAAATATGTTTAGAGATAGTGCTATTAGTGATGCTTTTGAACCAGGTTCAACATTTAAAAATATCACAATGGCAGCAGCACTAGAGGAGGGAGTAGCTAGTGAAACTGATACTTTTTATTGTGATGGTGGAGTAAAGTTTGGATCAACGACAATTAAATGTTGGAATACAGCCGGTCATGGAACACAAACTCTACCACAAATATTACAAAATTCTTGTAATGTAGGGTTTATGGAGTTAGGAGCAAGGCTTGGTAGTGAAACGTTAAAAAAATATATTGATAAGTTTGGATTTGGTGGATTGACTAATATAGATTTACCAGGAGAGTCAGAAGGAATTATTAAGTCAGTTAGTGATATGAGCGAAATGGATTTGGCTACTATTGCTTTTGGACAAACCAATACTGTAAGTAGTGTTCAACTAATAACTGCATTTAATGCTATTGCAAATGGAGGAGATTTAATTCAACCTCATATAATGAAAGAAATAAATTATGAAACAAGTAATGGAACAAAAGTAATAGATACTGTGCTTGAACCTGAAGTTAAGAAAGGAGTTATTTCTGAATCAACTACTGCAACATTAAGAGATTACTTAGAAAGAACAATAAATCAGGGGCAAGCTATAGGGAGTTTTATGGGAGAGAATAGAAGAGTAGGAGGCAAAACTGGTACTGCTGAAACTATAGATTCTGAAAATGGAGGATATTCATCAGATAAATATATAGCTTCTGTTTTAGCATTATATCCAGTTGAAGACCCTGAAATAACTATTTATATAAAGGTTAATGAACCTAGTGCAGGTCAATATTATGGTGGACCAGTAACTACACCAATCTTAAAATCATTACTTAGTGAATTATTTAATTATATGGATTCTCAAGTATATATAGATAGATATACGCAAAAAACTAGAGTGATAGTTCCTGAGATAAGGGGGAAAAGTGTCAGTGAAGCACAAAAGATATTAGAGGGATATAATTTAAATATTCAAGTAGATGATAGTTCATCAAAGGTTAGCAATATGGAACCTTATCCAGGTTCATTAGTTGAGGAAGGTTCTACTATTAATGTAAATGTATCAAATAGTAGGATTGATTCAAATAAGATTATAATGCCTAATTTAAAGGGGAAGACTTTAGAGGAAGCTAGTAATATTTTGAAAAGCTTAAATCTAAAATTTACAACTAACGGAGTTGGAATAGTAGATGGACAAGATGTTATAGCAGGAAAGCTTATTGAAAAAGGAACAAAGATTTCCTTAGATTTAAAAGAGTAAGATGGTGGAGATATTATGAATATAGATAACAAGGTAGATTTAAATGTGATAGCTAAAAAAAGAAGACGGAAAAAAGTTAATATGAAAAATATTGATTACGCATTACTATGTGCTTTATTATTAGTACTTTTCATAGGAGTTGTAATGGTATATTCATCAAGTTCATATTATGCGTTATATCAAAAAGATATATATAATACAGACTATTATTTTTTAAAAGAAATAATATGGGCTATAGTAGGAATAGCAGGTATGATAGCAACTATGACAATAGATTATCATTTTTATAAAAAAATAACTCCTTGGTTAGTTCTAATTACGATAGCACTTTTAGTAATAGTTTTATTTGCTGGTGCTGATATAAATGGAGCCGTAAGATGGATAAGGTTAGGGCCACTATCATTTCAGCCATCTGAACTTGCTAAATACGTATTGGTACTTTATCTTGCACTACTTATAGACAAAAGAAAAAATAAGATAAAGAAATTCGGACAAGGAACAATATTTTACTTATGTATAGCAGCTGTATTTGCAGTTCTAATTTTACTCGAAAAAAATCTTAGTATAACTGCTATAATTATGATGGTTGCCTTTATAATGATTTTTGTTGGAGGAGCTAAATTAAGTCATCTATTTACTCTTATTCCAGTAGGGGCAGTTGCAGGGCTTGCATTAATATTTACGCAAAGTTATAGATTACAAAGATTAACTAGTTTTATAGACCCATGGGCGGATCCATCTGGTGATAGCTATCAATTAATTCAATCTCTTTATGCGTTAGGGTCAGGTGGAATATTTGGAGTTGGACTTGGTAATTCGAGACAAAAAGCTTTATTTATGCCAGAGCCTCATAATGATTTCATTTTTGCTATTATAGGTGAGGAACTTGGATTAATTGGATGTGTCTGTATCATAGCACTATTTATGTTTATAGTGATAAGAGGGGTAACAATTGCAGTAAAAGCAAGAGATAATTATGGATTTTTAGTTGGAGTAGGAATAATTTCAGTAATTGCAATACAAGCTATAATTAATATAGCAGTAGTAAGTGGATCAATGCCAGTAACAGGAGTGCCATTACCTTTTATTAGCTATGGAGGAACATCACTGGTATTTAATTTATCGGCAATGGGGATATTGCTTAATATATCTAGACAGAGTAAAGTAGAAGCGATATAATAAATATTTTAATATAGTAATATCATAATTTACTTTTAAATAGTATTAAAAAATGAAACACAAGGTTATCGGTTATTAAACTAGCTAGCCTTGTGTTTTATTTTTGCTTTAATATAGGGCATTAATATTATTTATTACGTAGAGATTATCAGATGATAATACTTTTTTAGAAGAAAATAAATGATTGGACTGTAGAAAAATAATCATTCAACAATAACTGTTAGTAGTGACAAAAAAATTAATAATTACTCTAGGAAATGATTTTCAAGAAGCTATTGGTTATTTGGAATGGGAGTTCAAAGCTGAAGAATTTCCTATAGAAGATGAGGGTTTTAAAGATTTGATAATAGATATTAGTCAGTATTTTAACACTGGTGATAACAGTAATGTGTTGATTTATGTAGGTCTTTGTGGAATAAGTTTAATATTTAATTTATAGAATTTAATTTATAGGAAATTACATTTTAGTAGGAAAAGATAAATATAATTGACTTTAAATGAGATAAGAATATAATGTACATAATAAATGGATTTTAATTATTAAATCGTACATATTTAAATATCAACTTAACAAAAATGAATTTTATTTAAAGGAGGTATACTATGGAATATGAAATTAAACCTTTAACACCGGAGCTCCACACAATTTTTACTGACTATCTAGAGAACTTAGACTTTGGTCATGCCCCTCATTGGTCAACTTGTTTCTGTAGATTTTATCATACAAACTGTTCACAGTTGGAATGGCAAAAAAGGGCAGGTATAGAAAATCGTACTGAGGCAATTGAGGAAATTAAAGCTGAAAAGATGAAGGGATATTTAGCATTTGATGGAGATAAGTGTATAGGATGGTGTAATGCAAATGATGTAAGACAGTTTCTAAGATTAGAAGAGGATCTAAAACATATAACAAATGATAAAAAAATTGGTTGTGCTATTTGTTTTGTTATTCACCCAGAATATAGGAAGCAAGGTATTGCAAGACAATTATTTAAAAAAGCTATTGAAGATTTTAAATTACAAAATTTTGATGCAGTAATTGGGCTTCCAATAGATACTAAAGAATCATCAGAAAAGCATTACAGAGGTACCATGAATATGTATAAGGAGTTTGGTTTTGAAGTAATTGAAAAGCAGGATGATGTAAGTGTTATGTGGTTAAAATTATAGAACTTTACAGAAATCAGAAATATATAAAAGCATAATGTAAGGAGTTTATCTAAAGAAAAATTAAATTCTATTAAAAAATATATATTTTATAAAGCAATAAAAAATTCAGTAAATACTGAATTTTTTATTGCTTTATAAAGGAAGTTAATTAGAATTAATGCATACTATTGCTTTTGCCTTGAATTATTTTATCTATAATGATAAAGTATAGTGTAGATTAAAAACTGAAATAAAACTATATTTAGTGGCATAATGGAGGGGTAGTTGTATGTACGAATACATAATAGGTAGATATAAAGGAATAAATAAGGACTATATAATTGTTGAAAATAATGGAATAGGATATAAAATTTTTACTTCAGGAGCAACTATGTCAGCTATGCCTAAAATTGATGAAGAGGTTATGCTTTATCTTGAACAGATAGTTAGAGAAGATTTCTTAGGTTTATATGGATTCGATACTAAAGAAGAACTTGAGATGTTTAAGCTATTAATTTCTATAAATGGAGTTGGATCTAAGGCGGCATTATCTTTGCTTTCTATTAGTAGAATAAATAATTTAAGATATGCTATTATGATGGGAGACGATAAACATTTATGTAAGGCTCCTGGAATTGGTAAAAAAACAGCAGGGAGAATTATCTTAGAGTTAAAGGATAAGATTAAGAAAGAAAATTTAGCAGAGGGAATTGAAAATTCAGGAGATTTTGAAGAGATAATACCTGAAAATGCAAATAACATAGCTGAAGCATTAGGAGCGCTTTTAGCTTTAGGATATTCTGAAAAAGAAGCAGAACTTGCTTTAAAGAAAGTTGATAAAAGCGAAAGTATAGAAAATATTATAAAGAATTGTTTAAAGGTTCTTATGGGTTAGAGGTGATTATATGGAAAGAATAATAACACCACAAGAAATTTTTGAAGATGGCAGTACTTTAAGTTTAAGACCTCAAAGTTTAGAGGAATATATTGGCCAAGACAAGGTCAAAGAAAGATTAAATATATTTATAAAAGCTGCCCAAAACAGAAATGAATCATTAGATCATGTGCTTTTATATGGACCACCTGGGCTTGGTAAAACTACTTTAGCTAATATAATAGCTAAAGAAATGAATGGTGAGCTTAAGATAACATCAGGACCTGCCATTGAAAGAGCAGGTGATTTAGCTGCAATTTTGACTACACTAAAAGATAATGATGTACTTTTTATAGATGAAATTCACAGATTAAATAGAAATGTTGAAGAAATATTATATCCTGCAATGGAAGATTATGTTTTAGACATAGTAATAGGTAAAGGGGCGGCTGCTAAGTCTATTAGATTAGATTTACCTAAATTTACATTGATAGGTGCTACAACTAGAATAGGAATGCTTACATCTCCACTTAGAGATAGATTTGGCGTACTATGCGATATGCAATACTATAATGAAGAACAACTGAAAGAAATAATAATAAGATCTGCATTTGTTTTAAATTGTGATATTACTGAAGAAGGAGCTTATGAGCTTGCAAGGCGTTCAAGAGGAACTCCAAGAATTGCAAATAGATTATTAAAAAGAGTTAGAGATTATGCTGAAGTATATTCTAATTCTTTAATAAGCTATAAAGAAGCAAAGGCTGCATTAGAGCTTCTAGAGGTAGATGAAAAGGGATTTGATAGAGTAGATAATAAAATACTTGAAGCCATAATAGATAACTTTAATGGTGGACCTGTTGGTATAGAAACCCTATCATATTTCATTGGAGAAGAACTCGGAACAATAGAGGATGTATATGAGCCATATTTATTACAAACAGGCTTTATAGTTAGAACATCAAGGGGAAGAGTTGCTACAGATAAAGCTTATGAACATTTAGGAAGAAGTAAGAATAATAGAAGAACAACAGGTGAACAACAAAAATTATTTTGATAATATACAATATAATAAAAGGAGATAATAAGATGAAGGTTAGTGATTTTAATTTTGATTTACCAGAAGAATTAATAGCGCAACATCCTTTAGAAAAAAGAGATGCTTCAAGATTAATGGTTTTAGATAAAAACACAGGTATTATTGAACATAAATCTTTTCATGATGTAATAGAATATTTAAATAAGGGTGATACTTTAGTTTTAAATAATACAAGAGTAATGCCAGCTAGATTAATAGGAGAAAAAGAAGGTACTGGTGGTAAAATAGAGTTCTTACTTCTAAAAAGAATAGAAGGAGATAAGTGGGAATGTCTTGCTAAGCCAGGTAAAAGAGCTAAAATAGGGCAAACTTTTACATTTGGTGAAGGAAAATTAAAATGTAAAGTTGTTGATATCATAGAAGAAGGAAATAGAATAATTGAGTTTTCATATGAGGGCATATTTGAACAAGTATTAGATGAACTTGGAGAAATGCCATTGCCACCGTATATTACAGAAAAACTTGATGACAGGGAAAGGTATCAAACTGTATATTCAAAAGAGAAAGGATCAGCAGCAGCACCAACTGCAGGATTACATTTTACTAATGAATTATTAGAAGAAATTAAAGCTAAGGGAGTTAATATTGCTTATTTAACTCTTCACGTAGGACTTGGAACCTTTAGACCAGTAAAAGTTGATGATATAAATGAACATATAATGCATTCAGAATATTATCATTTAGATACAGAAAATGCAGATATAATTAATGAAACTAAAAAAAGAGGTAATAAGATTATAGCTGTAGGAACTACATCTACTAGAACTTTAGAGACTATAGGTGATGAAAATGGCTTTGTTAGAGAACAAAGTGGTTGGACTGATATATTTATTTATCCAGGATATAAATATAAGGTTATAGATGAGCTTATTACAAATTTTCATTTACCAGAATCAACATTAATTATGTTAGTTTCCGCTTTAGCAGGTAAGGAAAATGTAATGAATGCATATAATACAGCTGTAAAAGAAAGATATAGATTTTTCTCCTTCGGAGATTCTATGCTTATTAAAGAATAACAATAAAGAGGACGTGAAAAATTGAGTAAAAAAAGATATACTTTATTAAAAAAAGATGGAAAAGCTAGAAGAGGAAGATTTGAAACACCTCATGGAACTATTGAAACACCAGTATTTATGAATGTTGGTACTTTAGCAGTAATAAAAGGTGCTGTATCTACTATGGATTTAAAAGAGATAGGATGTCAAGTAGAATTATCTAATACTTATCATCTTCATTTAAGACCATCTGATAAAGTTGTAGCTGAACTTGGTGGGTTACATAAGTTTATGAACTGGGATAGACCTATATTAACTGATTCAGGTGGATTCCAAGTATTTTCACTATCAGGAATGAGAAAGATAAAAGAAGAGGGAGTATATTTCTCTTCACATATAGATGGTAGAAAGATTTTTATGGGGCCTGAAGAGTCTATGCAAATACAAAGCAATCTTGCATCTACTATAGCAATGGCTTTCGATGAATGTATTCCAAATCCATCAACTAGAGAATATGTAGAAAAGTCAGTAGCAAGAACAACTAGATGGCTTGAAAGATGTAAAGTTGAAATGGATAGATTAAATTCATTACCAGAGACTATTAATAAGGATCAAATGCTATTTGGTATTAACCAAGGTGGATGTTACGAAGATATAAGAATAGAACACGCTAAGACTATAACTAAAATGGATTTAGATGGATATGCTATAGGTGGTTTAGCAGTAGGTGAAACTCACGAAGAAATGTATAGAATAATAGATGCTGTTGTTCCATACTTACCAGAAGATAAGCCAATATATTTAATGGGAGTAGGTATTCCTAGCAATATACTAGAAGCTGTAGATAGAGGTGTTGATTTCTTTGATTGTGTACTTCCAGCAAGAAATGGAAGACATGGCCATGTATTCACTAAAGAAGGAAAAATAAACTTAATGAATGCTAAGTTTGAACTAGACACTAGACCAATAGATGAAGGATGTCAATGTCCAGCTTGTAAGAGTTATACAAGAGCATATATAAGACATTTATTTAAGGCTAAAGAAATGCTAGCTATGAGACTTTGTGTTTTACATAATCTTTATTTCTACAATAAACTTATGGAAGATATAAGAGCAGCTATAGATGGAGGATACTTTAAGGAGTTTAAAGAACAAAAGCTTAAAGAATGGAATGGGAGAGCTTAAAGTATTGATTATCTGTTAATATGATTGACAATACTATATAAATGTTATATATTTTTTATTATAGTATAATTAAAACGAAAAAATAGTTTATATGGAAGGAATGAATTAAATGGAAGCTATATTATCACTAGTATTACCTTTTGCTTTAATGTTTGGTCTTATGTATTTCTTATTAATATTACCAGAAAAGAAAAGAACTAAGAAATATAATGAAATGGTATCAGCCTTAGAAAAAAATGACGAAATAGTTACAAGAGGCGGAATAATGGGAAAAATAATAATAGTTGAAGATGACTATGTAGTAATTGAAACTAGCGCTGAAAGAACTAAGTTAAAGATCACTAAAAATGGAATAGCTACAAAAGTAAATAAAGTAGCAGAATAAGAATAATGCCCCTTAGTAAGTCATAAGATAAATACTAGGGGGTGAATTTTTATGGAGTGGCAAAGCTATTTCAAAAGTGTATCAAAAGGACTTATCTGGGCACTTGTAATTACTACAATTGCATCTATAATTTTTGCATTTATAATGAATAAAGTACCAATAGGTGAGACTATATTTAATATTATTTATGTGGTAATTTCATGCTTGGCTTTAGTGGTAGGCTCTGTAATTGCTGTAAAATCATATGGTAGTAAGGGGTGGGTTGTTGGCTTAGCTGTAGGATGCATATTTTACATAGCTCTATATTTAATTGGAGTATTGTTTGGTGCAGAAGCTTCTTTAACAATGTATGATTTTATAAAGTTTTCTTTATGTTTATTTATTGGGCTCTTCTCAGGAATGCTTGGAATTAATATTTAAAAATGAAAAAAAAGTAAGAGAATTTCTCTTACTTTTTTTATTTATGAATAATACATGGAAGAAATATACAAACTAGAGAAAAAGTTATTGATATTACTTAACATAAGTAATATAATTTATATGAAAAAAGTAGCAGAGGGGGAAGACAATGAAAGGGAACAGAAAAACTAAGAGAAAAAGTTCAATATTATTTATACTTTCTGTAGTTGCAATAATTTCACTAGCACTTGTTTGTTTTAATGGATTTAAAATAGCAGGTTGGGAGGTTAAATCTTTAAATAATGCAATTACAAAGGGACTTGACCTTCAAGGTGGTGTATCCGTTTTAATGGAAATACAAGAGGATGAGGTCTCAACGGATGTACGTCAGAGAACAAAACAATTATTAGAACTTAGGGTTAATAGTATTGGTGTAGCTGAAACAGTAGTTACTGAAGAAGGCGAAAAAAGAATAAGGATTGATATCCCTGGAGCATACGATTCAAATGAAATTGTTGATGATTTAAGTAAGACTGGTAATTTAGAATTTAAAGATTCAGATGGAAACGTTGTTTTAACAGGAAAAGATGTTAAAGAAGCAACAGCAGTTTTAGATGAAACATCTAGTCCAGTAGTATCATTAGAGTTGAATGATGAAGGACAAGAAAAATTTGCTGAAGTGACAGCTAATAATATAGGGAAGACTATTAGTATATATATGGATGATGAGGTAGTATCATCACCTGTAGTCCAAAGTGCTATAACTAATGGTAAAGCAGTAATTAATGGTATGTCATCTATGGATGAAGCAACAAATCTTGCAGGTATAATAAGCTCAGGTGCATTGCCAGTTTCAATTAAAGCGGTTTCAATAACTAATGTTGGAGCTCAATTAGGAGCTGAAGCATTACCAAATGCAATAAAGGCTGGTATAATTGGAATAGTAATAATATTTTTATTTATGATAATTTATTATAGATTACCAGGATTATTTGCAAGTATTGCATTAACGTTATATATTACTTTGGTTTTATTAGTATTCACGGAGCTGAAGGTTGCATTAACCTTACCGGGAATAGCAGCTTTATTACTAACTGTAGGTATGGCTGTAGATGCAAATATACTAATATTCGAAAGAATTAAAGAAGAATTATCAAGAGGAATTACAGTTACGAGCGCGGTTAAGGCTGGTTTTGAAAATGCTATGTCATCTATAGTTGACTCAAACTCAACAACTTTCATAGCTGCATTAATACTATATTTTATAGGATCTGGATCAGTTAAAGGGTTTGCAGTAACATTAATGATAGGTATTGTTTTAAGTTTATTTACAGCGTTAATAGTTACAAAGAAGTTAATGAATTCAGCCATAGATATAGGAATTCTAAAGAAGATATGGCAGTTTGGTAATAAGAAAGAATTAAAAGTGCTTAAGATAGTTCAAAAGAGTAAGATTTGGTTTGCTTTATCACTAATTTTAATATTAGTTGGAGTAGGATTTACAGTTACAAAAGGACTTAATTTTGGAATAGACTTCAAAGGTGGTACTAAGATGGTAGTTGAGCTTGGTAAAGAGTTTAACAAACCAGAAGTAGATGAGATTGTTAAAGAATTAGTACCTGATGCTGTTACTAATGAAGCAGCAGATACTCAATATGAAATAAAATCAAAGGAACTAGATAGTACTAAGGTATCAGAAGTCTTTAAAGCATTACAAGATAAATATAGTTTAGAAGATGAAGCCTTATTGTCACAAGATGAAATAGGAGCTTCAGTAGGTAAGGAGCTTACAAAAAATTCTATTATTGCTTTATTAGTAGCTTGTTTAGCAATGTTAGTTTATATTGTTGTAAGATTTAAGGTTGATTATGGTATAGCAGCAATAGTAGCACTTGTGCATGATTTATTAATTACAATTAGTGTTTTTGCTATTTTTAATATACCAGTAAATACACCATTTATAGCAGCTATATTAACAATTGTAGGATACTCTATTAATGATACAATAGTAATATTTGATAGAATAAGAGAGAACTCAAAGAATATGAGAAGCGCGTCTATTACGGAAATAGCTAATAAAAGCGTGACTCAAACTATGTCAAGGTCAATAAACACGACATTAACAACATTAATAACAATTGTTGCTGTAAATATATTTGTACCTACAGTTAGGGAGTTTTCATTCCCATTAATTATAGGAATAGCAGCAGGTGCATATTCTTCAATATTTGTAGCAACACCAGTATGGGCTATATTAAAAAATAGAGAAGATAAAAAGAGAGTGAAAAGTTAGTTTATTTTTAAAATAAGCACTAAAAAAATATAAACCTCCTTAATAATTTGGAGGTTTATTGTTTTTTTATAAGAAAACATTTGTAATATTTATGAATATACATTATAATATATGTGTTTTCTTAAGTTTTATGGAGGAGTTTATAATGCGTAAGTTTTGGGAGAGTATTTATAGTCCAAATTATATTACTGGATATAATCCCTTTATACTTAAAAATATGAGCAAAGCTATTGAACATATGGTTGAAGCTATAAATAACAGAAAAAAGATCGTTATATATGGTGTTCCAAATGTTGATGGATTATGTGCTATATCTTCTTTAAATTTAGTATTAAGGTACTTAAATGCAGATATAGAATATGTAATTTGTGATGAAAATTCTAACTCTAGAATTACGTCTGAAGAAATAGTTAATAATGTTAGCTTTTTAGGAGGACAACTTTTAATAACTCTAGGATTAGATTTAAATTCAGATGAAGAAGAAAAGCTTTGTGGGGATCTTGGGATAGATTTGATAGTATTGGAAAATAAAGAAGCTGACTATGAAAAAAATTATATTTACATAAATCCAAATCAAAAAGGATGTAACTACAGATATAAGAATTTAGCTATTAGTGGGATTACTTTTAAATTAATGCAAGCTATTGCAATATATTATAATATAAAAAGTATAAACAAATATTTAGATTTAATTCTTATTGGAGAACAATGGGCAGAAGTTCCTTTAAAAGGAGAAAATGGAGTTATTTTAAAGGAAGGAAGAAAGTTCTTAATAAATACTAATAACTATGGATTAAGGGCTATAATGAATTATTACAATATGATTGAAATGGACGATGAATGCATATTAAAAATTATAAACCTTATTACACCGACTATAAATGCTGTAACTATGATGGATAACGCACGCATTATTATAGAGTTATTAACAACAAATAAAAAAGATAGAGCAGAACAAATAACAAAATATTTAAATAAATCCCAAATGACTATATAATTATTTTAATTATTTATTATAAGTTTATATTATTTTTGTATAAAGTAGTTATAATAATTATATAGTTTATAAATTAAAGTGATGGAGGAGTTATCATGGATCTAAAGGAAAAAATAAGAGTAATTGAAAATTTCCCAAAGGAAGGTATTAGTTTTAAAGACATTACTACAGTTATTGGTGATGGTGAGGCTCTAAGATACTCAATAGATAAAATTGTGGAGCATTTAAAAGATAAAAAAATAGATTTAATAGTAGGGCCTGAGGCTAGAGGATTTATTTATGGGGTTCCAGTTGCATATGCTATGGGGATAGGATTCGTACCAGTTAGAAAACCAGGTAAATTACCAGGTGAAACAGTATCAGTAACTTATGATTTAGAGTATGGTAGCGATACATTACAATTACACAAAGATGCTATTAAGAAGGGTCAAAGAGTAGCTATAGTTGATGATTTATTAGCAACAGGTGGAACAATAGAAGCTGTTGCAAAGCTTGTAGAATTAGCAGGTGGAGAAGTTGTTTGTTTAGATTTTGCTATTGAACTTACAGGACTTAATGGAAGAGATAAACTTAAAAAGTATGAAGTTATGTCATTAGTTGATTATGAGTTTTAATATTGTTGAAATAAAAAGATAAATATTATATAATAAAAGAAAATGGCTGGTTGTTAAAACCAGCCAATTATTTTAGACTAAATCAAAGGAGATTACCCATATGTATGAAAGCCTATTGCAGAAAATTAATGAAAATTGTAATAATATTGATATAGATATAGTAAAAAAAGCATATGATTTAGCTTTTGATGCTCATAAAAATCAAAAAAGAGAATCAGGAGAGCCATATGTGACTCATCCTGTTGATGTTGCTATTATATTAGCTGAAATGGGTATGGATACTAGTACTATTGTGGCTGGCCTTCTACATGATGTAATAGAAGATACAGAATATACTTACGACGATATAAAAAATATTTTTAATGTAGAAATTGCAGATTTAGTTCAAGGAGTAACTAAACTTGGGAAAATAGAGTATAAAACTAAAGAAGAGCAGCAAGCGGATAATGTTAGAAAAATGCTTCTAGCTATGGCAAAGGATATAAGAGTAATAATTATAAAGCTTGCAGATAGGCTTCATAATTTAAGAACATTAAAGTTTATGCCAAAAGAAAAACAAAAACAAAAAGCTAAAGAAACTTTAGATATTTATGCACCTTTAGCTCATAGACTAGGTATCTCTAAAATAAAATGGGAACTTGAGGATTTATCTTTTAGATATTTACATGAAGAAGAATATTATGATTTAGTAAAAGAAATAGCGGAGAAGAGAGTCGAAAGAGAAACATATATATCGGAAATTAAAGAAGATTTATATAAAAAGCTAGATGAATCAGAAATAGATTGTGACATAGATGGAAGACCGAAGCATTTTTATAGTATTTATAAAAAAATGGTTAATAAAAATAAGAGTATTGAACAAATATTTGACTTAACAGCTATTAGAATACTAGTAAATACAGTGAAAGATTGTTATGGGGTATTAGGAATAGTTCATACTATATATAAGCCTATTCCAGGTAGGTTTAAGGATTATATAGCAATGCCTAAGCCTAATATGTATCAATCTCTTCACACTACTGTTATAGGGCCTCAGGGAAAGACTTTTGAAATTCAAATTAGAACCTTTGAAATGCATAGGACTGCTGAATATGGTATAGCAGCTCACTGGAAGTATAAAGAAGGTGATAATCAAGAAGATAGAGAAAACACTTTTGAAAATAAATTAGCATGGCTAAGAGATATGCTAGAGTGGCAAAAAGAAACATCTGATGCTGAAGAGTTTATAGAAGGTTTTAAAATAGATCTATTTACAGATGAAATATTTGTTTTTACTCCTAAAGGTGTAGTTATAAACTTACCAAGCAAGGCAACACCGATTGATTTTGCATATAGAATTCATACCGACGTAGGAAATAGGTGTGTAGGGGCAAAAGTAAATGGTAAGATTGTACCACTTGATTATAATTTAAAGACTGGTGAAATTGTTGAAGTAATAACATCTAAAAATGCCAAGGGGCCTAATATAGATTGGCTAAATATAGCTAAGAGCAATCAAGCTAAAAGCAAAATAAGGCAATGGTTTAAGAAGATTAAAAAAGAAGAAAATATAGATAAAGGTAAAGAAGCTTTTGAAAAGGAACTTAAAAAGCAAGGTGTTATATATTCAGAAATAGCAAAAGGCGAAGTTTATGAAAAAGCCATTAAAAGATACAACCTGCACAGTATGGAAGATCTATATGCTGCAATAGGTATAGGACAAATATCAGCTTCAGCATATATTTCTAAACTTAAAGAAGAAAATATAATTGAAAAGCATAGTGCTGAAACAATAAATAAAGCTATTGATGATCATATAAATAAGTCAGATAAAAATACATCTAAGGCTGCAACATCTAATTCCTATGGTGTTACTGTAAAGGGTGTTAGTAATTTAATGGTTAGATTTGCTAGATGTTGTAATCCGGTACATGGTGATGATATACAAGGGTATATTACAAAAGGTAGAGGAGTTTCTATCCATAGAAGTGATTGTAGTAATTTAAAGTCGTTAATAAACTTTGATTCAGGAAAAGTAGTTGAAGTATCATGGGGATTATCAAAAGGTGCTGCTTATGTGGCAGAAATACAAGTTAAAGCTGAAGATAGGATCGGAATATTATCAGATATTATGACGATAATAACAGAATCTAAGCTTACTTTAAATGCTTTAAATGCTAAATCATCTAAAGGTAATATAGCTATGATTAATATAAGAGTAAAAATAGATTCCATTGAACAACTTAAAGAACTTATGAGAAAAATAAGAAGGCTTAAAGGTGTAATGGATGTGTATAGAATGAACAATTAGAGGGGATTAATAATGCGTGTTGTAGTTCAAAGAGTAAATTCTTCTAGAGTTATCGTAGATAATAATGTTGTAGGGTCAATTAATAAAGGACTGAATTTATTAATTGGTTTCTCAAAAGAAGATACAGAAGAAGATTTAGCATATTTAAAAGATAAAATAGTTAATTTAAGAATATTTGAAGATGAAAATGATAAAATGAATCTTTCTCTTTTAGATGTAAAAGGTGATATTCTAGCTATATCTCAATTTACCCTATATGGTGATTGTAGAAAAGGAAGAAGACCTAATTTTATGGAAGCAGAAGGCGGAGATAGAGCTAACTCTTTATATGAAAGATTTGTTCAGTTATTAAGAGAAACTAATTTAAAGGTTGAGACTGGAGAATTTGGCGCTCATATGAAGGTTGATATTGTTAATGATGGACCAGTTACGATAATTTTAGATAGTAAAAAGAATTTTTAGTTAGGAGGGAAGGAAATGATAATAAAGACATATCCTCTTGGGTCACTACAAACTAATTGTTATATTGCAATTGATGAAGAAACTAATAAAGCAGCAATTATAGATCCAGGAGCACAAGCTAGTTATCTTATTAAAGAAATTGAAGCTTTAGGAATTGATATAGATGTAATTCTATTAACGCATTGTCACTTTGATCATAATGGGGCAGTTGTAGAATTAAAAGATAAATACAAAGTAGATGTATATTTAAATGAAGCTGAAGAAGAATATATGAATATTGATACAAGTGGAATATTTGGTAAGTTACCAAAGTTCTATAAGTACTTATATGAAGGGCAAGAAATAAAAGTAGGTAGCTTAACTTTTAAAACTATTTTTACACCAGGACATACAAAGGGAGGAACCTGTTTCTTAGTAGAAGATAATGTATTTACAGGTGATACATTATTTAATACATCTATAGGAAGAACAGACTTTTTAGGTGGAAGTTATAATGAACTTATTAATAGTATAGAAACTAAGCTTATGATTTTAGATAACAACATTAATGTATATCCAGGACATGGACCTAAATCTACTATTATTCATGAAAGGATGAAAAATCCATTCTTAGTATAAGAGGAGAATAAATGAAAGTAATAATTAAACTAAACAATTTAAAATACAGATATGATGTATATCAAATGTTTAATATATACTATCCTTTAGATGAAATTAAGTTTGAAGATAAAGGAGATTATATTATAAATATAGAAGAAGATAAAGTTTCATTTTCATATAAGGAGCTTTATAAGGAAGCTTTATTAGGAGAAAATATTAAAGAAGATATAAAGAAATTAATATTTTCTTCTCTTAAAGAAATAACTGGAGATTATTATCCCTGGGGAATACTAGTTGGAATTAGACCTTCTAAAATTGCTCTAAAGTATTTAGAAGAAGGTAAAAGTGAAGATGAAATAATAGAATTATTTAGAAACAAACATTTAGCTTCAGAAGAAAAGGCTAGACTTTGTATTGAAGTAGCTAAAAAAGAAAAAAAACTAGTAAATAAAGATGAAAAAAATATTGCTATTTATATAGGAATGGCTTTTTGTCCAACTAGATGTTTTTATTGTTCATTTACAGCAAATCCAATAGGGGGAAATAAAAAGCTAGTAAATCCTTATTTAGAAGCATTAACATATGAAATTAGAGAGATGAAGAAATATGTTGATGAAAGAGGATTAAAAATAGAAAGTGTATATTTTGGAGGGGGAACTCCAACAGCAGTAAATAATGATGAATTTGAAGAAATAATGAAAGAAATATATAATGCTTTTGTTGAAAATAGAGATTTAATTGAGTTTACTGTTGAATGTGGAAGACCTGATAGCATTACATTAGAAAAATTACAAACAATGAAAAACTATAATACTACTAGAATTAGTATAAATCCTCAAACCATGAATGATAATACATTAAAGATGATAGGTAGAGGGCATTCTTCTAAAGATGTAATAGAAAAGTTCAAATTAGCTAGAGAACTAGGTTTTAATGATATCAATATGGATATGATTATTGGGCTACCTGGAGAAGGTATAAAGGAAGCTGAATATACAGCAAAAGAAATATTAAAGCTTAAACCAGATAGTTTAACTGTACATGGCTTATCATTAAAAAGAGCTTCTATTCTTTATGAAAACTTTATTCTAAAAAAAGGAATACAAATTAAAAAGCAAGAAGAGCTTTCTTCAATGTATGAAATGAGTAGAATGTTAGCAAAGGATTTAGAGATAAAGCCATATTATATGTATAGACAAAAAAATATGGTTGGAAATATGGAGAATTTGGGATATTCTAAAGAGGGCAAAGAATGTTTGTATAATATTCAAATGATAGAAGATAAGCAAACTATAATTGCATTAGGAGCTGATGCAGTCTCTAAAGTTGTATTCTTAGAAGAGGATAGAATAGAGAGATTTGGAAATGTAAAAGACATCAGAGAGTACACTAACAGAATTAAGGAAATGGTAGAGGAAAAAAGAAAACTTTTAGATACACTTTACCTTAAATAGGAGGAGATATTATGGAAATCCAAGCACCTAAGGGTACGAAGGATATGCTACCTCAAGATGCTTATAAGTGGCATTATGTAGAGGGAGTATTAAGAGAAGTTTCAAAGGCATTCGGAGTAAGAGAAATTAGAACACCTATATTTGAACATACAGAGTTATTTTTAAGAGGTGTTGGAGAAACTACTGATATAGTGCAAAAGGAAATGTATACTTTTAATGATAAAGGTGATAGAAGTATAACATTAAAACCAGAAGGTACAGCACCAACTGTTAGAGCTTTTATTGAAAATAGACTATTTAATGAAGCACAGCCAACAAAATTATATTATATTATTCCATGTTTTAGATATGAAAATGTTCAAAAGGGAAGACTTAGACAATTTCATCAATATGGAGTAGAAGTTTTTGGTTCTAAAGAGCCATCTATGGATGCAGAAGTTATTTCTTTAGCTATGGAAGCTTTAAAGAATTTAGGATTAAAAAGCTTAAGTTTAAATATAAACAATTTAGGTTGCCCAAATTGTAGACCTAAATATAATGAAGCTTTAAAGAAGTATCTAGAAGAAAATTATAATAATCTTTGTAATGTATGTAAAACAAGATTTGAAAAGAATCCCATGAGAATTTTAGACTGTAAAGAAAAAACTTGTAAGGAAATTACGAAAGATGCTCCAATTATTTTAGATTACATATGTGATGAATGTGATTCACATTTTACTGAAGTAAAGAGATATTTAGATGCTTTAAATATTAAATATAATATTGATCCAGGCATAGTTAGAGGCTTAGACTACTATACTAAAACTATTTTTGAAATATTAAATGATGATTTTACAGTTTGTGGTGGTGGTAGATATGATAAGCTAATTGAAGAAATTGGTGGACCAGAAATGCCAGCAGTAGGATTTGGATTAGGATTAGAAAGGCTTATAATGACATTAGAAAATGAAGGAATAGAAATTCCAAAGGAAGATGTTATTGAGCTTTATATAGGAGCAAGAGGCGATAATGCAAAAACTGAAGCCTTTGTTTTAGCAAATAAATTAAGAAGTAATGGAATAAAAACAGAAGTAAACCATATGGGAAGAAGCATAAAAGCTGAAATGAAATATGCAAATAAAATAGGTTCAGTCTTTACAACTATTATAGGTGATGACGAGCTTCAAAATAAGACTTTAAAGCTTAAGAGAATGAGCGATGGAGAGCAATTTGAAGTTAGTTTAGACAATATAGAAGAAATAGCAAAGGTTATAAAATAGTTAGGAGGAAGTAATAATGGGTGAAGCTTTAAGTGGATTAAAGAGAAGCCTAATGTGTGGAGAAGTTAGGGAAAGTAATGTTTCTCAAAAGATCACATTAATGGGTTGGGTACAAAGAAATAGAAAATTAGGAGGTCTACAATTTATAGATCTAAGAGATAGAACAGGTATTATGCAAATAGTATTTGGGGAAGAGATAAATGCAGAGGCTTTTGAAAAAGCTAAAGATGTAAGACCTGAATATTGTATTGCAGTAACAGGAGAAGTTGTATTAAGAGAAGCTCCAAATCATAATATGCCAACTGGATTAGTTGAACTTAAGTGTGAAAGTTTAAAAGTTCTTTCAGAATCAGAAACTCCTCCAATCTATATAAAAGAAGGATTAGATGCTGCAGAGAATATAAGATTAAAATATAGATATTTAGATCTTAGAAGACCAGATATGCAAAGAATATTTATGATTAGAAGTAAAATATCTAAAGCAGTACGTGATTATTTAGATGCAAATAACTTCTTAGAAGTAGAGACTCCTATATTAACTAAGAGTACTCCAGAAGGAGCTAGAGACTATCTTGTGCCTTCAAGAAATTATCCAGGAATGTTTTATGCACTTCCTCAATCACCACAAATATTTAAGCAATTATTAATGGTATCAGGATTTGATAGATATTATCAAATAGCTAAATGTTTCAGAGATGAAGATTTAAGAGCAAATAGACAACCTGAATTTACTCAAATTGACTTAGAAATGAGTTTTGTTGAACAAGATGATGTAATGAAAATGAATGAAGGTTTAATTGCTCATGTATTTAAAGAAGTTGCAGGTGTTGATGTTAAGCTTCCTATAAAGAGAATGACATTTAAAGATGCAATGGAAAAGTACGGATCAGATAAACCTGATTTAAGATTTGGAATGGAAATAACTAATATTACAGAAGACGTAAAGGATATGGACTTTGTAGTATTTAAATCAGCTATAGAAGCTGGTGGTTCTGTAAGAGCTCTTTGCCTAAAAGGTGGAGCAGACCTTGGAAGAAAGCCAATAGACAAATTAGGTGAGTTTGTTAAAACATACAAAGCTAAAGGTCTTGCATGGATTCAAATAAAAGAAGATGGAATTAAATCATCAATTTCTAAATTCTTAACTGATGATGTGACAAACTCAATAATTAAAACTATGAATGCAGAAGTTGGCGATGCTATATTTATAGTTGCTGATAAAAATTCAGTAGTATTCCAAAGCTTAGGTGCATTAAGATTAGAATTAGCTAAGCAGTTTGATTTAATTAAAGATAAGAATGAATTTAACTTTACTTGGATAACAGAATTCCCTCTATTTGAATACAGCGAAGAAGATGGAAGATATTATGCTGCTCACCATCCATTTACTTCACCAATGGATGAAGATTTAGCTATGGTAGAAACTAATCCAGGAGAAGTTAGATCAAAAGCTTATGATTTAGTATTAAATGGAGAAGAATTAGGTGGAGGATCAATAAGAATTCATGATTCTAAGTTACAACAAAGAATGTTTAAAGCTTTAGGCTTTACTGAAGAATCAGCACAAGAGAGATTTGGATTCTTAATAGATGCCTTTAAGTTTGGACCACCACCACATGGAGGTTTAGCTTTTGGTTTAGATAGAATGGTAATGTTCTTAGCTGGAACTGAAAATATTAAGGATGTTATAGCTTTCCCTAAAAACCAAAATGCGTACTGCTATTTAAGTGAAGCACCTAATATAGTAGATGAAAAGCAACTTGTAGAGTTAGGAATTTCAGTTAATAAAATAGAAGAATAATAGTTAAAAGTTAATAAGTAAAAGTTAATAGTTTAGGAAGTAATTTGTACCAAATTACAAATAGGAAAGGAGATAGTTTTATTAAGCTATCTCTTTTTTTATATGAAATTATTTTTAATAATATTTATAGAATTAAATAGCATAGAATTAAAATTTGAATAATTAAAATTAATGGTATCCCAATAGTGAATTTTAAATGCTTTGTTTTATGTCTGAATGTGTATATACCTATAAGACTTCCTATACTACCACCTAGTATAGATATTAAAAATAAAGTGGATTCTTTTATCCTCCATTGATGTTTAATAGCTTTTTGCTTATCTATATAAATCGTAATAATAGCAATAACATTAATTAAAATTAAATAATAAAATAATATGTTTCCCATAATAATCTCCTCAATACTTTTTATAAAGTAATTATATAATGAATTAATTATTATGGAAATAAAAACTATTATTTTATTGATATTACGAATGTTTCATACTTTCATTCTAATATTGAAAGTGAATGTATAAAAAATATAAAAATATTGATAAATTATTGTTCTTATTTTCCTGTTTATATGTTATATTTTACATAGGGAATTAGACATTACATAATATAACTTAAGGATGAGGTGGAATAATGAAAAAAAATGAATATGGTTTATTTACTACCATAGGTATGATTGTGGGAATTGTAATTGGATCAGGTATATTTTTTAAAAGTGATAATATACTTGTAGCTACAAACGGTAGTATTAGTTTAGGCGTCTTAGTTTTTTGTATAGCTGCTTTAGGTATTATTTTTGGAAGTTTAACTATTTCAGAGCTTGCATCAAGAGAATCTAAGGCTGGTGGAATAATATCTTACGCGGAATATTCATACAATGAGTCTATAGCATGTGCTTTTGGATGGTTCCATACGTTTCTATATTATCCTACATTAGTTGCTGTTGTTTCATGGGTGGCAGGGATATATATTTGTATGCTCTTTGGTATTGAAGCCGGACTAGCTATCCAAACTATTATTGGATTAGTTGTAATCATAGTATTTTATATATTAAATTTATTATCAGCAAAATTAGGTGGATATTTTCAAAATGCATCAACTGTTATTAAAGTAATTCCGCTAATATTAATTGCATTAGCAGGAGTTTTTTTTGGTAACCCTAGTTCTATAAATATAGGTGAAGTTATACATATGAAATCAACATCTTGGATAGCGGCTATTGCACCAATTGCTTTTTCTTTTGATGGTTGGATAATTGCAACATCTATAGGGCATGAAATAAAAGATTCAAAAAAGAATTTACCAAAAGCATTAGTTATCGCTCCTTTATTTATACTACTAATATATGTTCTTTATTTTGTTGGCATAAGTATATATGTTGGACCAGAAAAGATAATGGCATTAGGAGATTCTCATGTTGATCTAGCAGCAAATATGATATTTGGAGTATGGGGTGCTAAGATTATTTTAACCTTTGTAGTTGTATCAATTTTAGGAACGGTAAACGGATTAATAATGGGTCACATTAGAATGCCATATTCTCTAGCAATAAGAGGAATGTTCCCAAAATCTAAAATCGTAAAAGTAGTAAATAAGTTTTTAGGGATGCCAATATATTCAACTATTGTAGCTTTTATAATATCAATAGTTTGTTTAGTGCTACATTATATAACACAAAAGTATAATTTATTACCTAATGGTGATATTTCAGAAATATCAATAACAGTTAATTATTTATTATATATACTAATATATATTAAAGTTTTAAGAATGGGCATAAGTGGAGAAATTAAAGGTTTTATAAGAGGGAAGATAAATCCTATTTTAGCAATAGTAGGGTCTCTTATAATTTTATTTGGTAGCTTATCAAATCCATTATTCTTTATTTACTTATTTATTTGTGGAAGTTTATTATTAGCAGCTATTTTATTTTGGAAATATAGAAGTTAAGAGCTTAAATATAAGATATATGAAATAATTTGATGAATTTCTAAAAATTATTAGTAAAAAAGGCGTAAAAAAAACGTTTCCAATATATTCCAAATAATATATAATTTTAGTTAAAGTAGGAAAAAACTAATAATATATCAATTTAGAATATTAAATTAGGGGGACTTTGCCTTGAAGGGAATAATTTTATACTTTAGTGGAACTGGTAATACTAAATTTATAGCTAATAAGATTGCAGAGGAATTTTATAAAAATGGCTGTGAAATAGATACATACTCTATTGAGGAAAAAATAGACTTAAAAAATGTTTCTTATGATTATTTAATTTTAGGTTTTCCTAAATATTTTGAATATATTCCTAAATTTTTTATTGAGTATTTAGAGGATAATTTATCTGATACTTCAAAAGAAATTAAGACTATGATTTTTTCAACTGGTAGAGATAGAGCAAAAACATATTTTAACGAATTAGAAAAGAAGCTATTAACAAAGAATTATAGAGTTATAGTAACTAAAAATTTTCAAATGCCAGATAATTATACTTTATCAAAAGGATATAAAAAATTAACAAGAAAAGAT
Source organism: Clostridium lamae (assembly GCF_033043255.1). Lineage (NCBI taxonomy): Bacteria > Bacillati > Bacillota > Clostridia > Eubacteriales > Clostridiaceae > Clostridium > Clostridium lamae. The sequence goes on from NZ_JASCQJ010000043.1 coordinate 28,489, forward strand.
TATAAAGAAATCTTTGATAGTTCTTTAGTTGAAATAAAAGATGCTGTAGTAAATTTTTTAATGGATAATTATATGAAGGAAAATGTAAATGAAATTAAAGCCTCAATATATAAAACTATAAATAAAATGAAGACTAAAGACTTATATAAAAATTCTGTGAAGTATTCAGTAAATTCTGATTGTGATAAATGTAATTTATGTGTAAAGATTTGTCCGACTAAAAATATAGATAATATTGGTGGGGATATTAAGTTTCGGGATAATTGTATAATGTGTTGTAGATGCGTTAATGCCTGCCCTAAAAATTCTATAATGTATAATGAAAAAGAACACTATCAATACAAAGAAAATATAGACTTAATAGTTGGTTAATATATGTATAATATTACGAGCCGACCTTTAAGATTTAATAAAAATATATTTTTTAATTTGAAGAATTAGGAGGCTGTGCCTTCTTTTTTCTATATATATGGTAGTTTTTATGATATTATGTATACATACAATTTAAAGGGGGATACATATGAGGGGGATTATAAGAAGTATAGTAAAAATTATTTATGGAATATTAATGGCTTTATTTACTATAGGTATATCAACAATTATAGCCTTGAATTCTCAATGGATTTATAAATATTCAATAGATAAATATAATTTAGATAGGATTGTAAAAGTATCTAAAGAAATGTTAATGAATG
>NZ_JASCQJ010000044.1:0-28879 GCF_033043255.1 Clostridium lamae
CCATCTGCAGCTGAACAAACTAAGATAGCTCCATCCATTTGAGCAGCTCCTGTAATCATGTTCTTAACATAGTCAGCGTGTCCTGGACAGTCAACGTGAGCATAGTGTCTGTTTTCTGTTTGATATTCAACGTGAGCTGTGTTAATTGTGATTCCTCTTTCTTTTTCTTCTGGAGCCTTATCAATTTCATCATATTTAAATGATTCTGCTAATCCTCTGTTTGCTAAAACTGTTGTGATTGCAGCTGTTAAAGTTGTCTTACCGTGGTCAACGTGACCGATTGTTCCAATGTTTACGTGTGGTTTACTTCTTTCGAATTTTTGCTTTGCCATTGTAAAATCCTCCTTTAATCTTTGTAATAAACTTTGCCTAGCGTTTTCTAGCTTATTGGTTAATATATTGAGCTCACTTCAAAGATCAAAGCAATTCAATTACAATAATCACAACTAGTGAGCGCTCAACTATATTGGAGCTCACGATCGGGATTGAACCGACGACCTCCGCCTTACCAAGGCGACGCTCTGCCTACTGAGCTACGTGAGCATTTCCATCTTAATTTCGGTTTTCATTTTAATATACCAATTATAAAGTTTACTATTATTCAAAAAATTTGTCAACAAAAATTTACCGACTTATTTTTCATAATAAAGACATTTTTCCAACTTTCTTTTAACCCTTTGAAGTGCATTATCTATGGACTTCGCTTGCCTATCTAAATCACAAGCTATTTCTTGATAAGATTTGCCATCTAAATAAGATTGAAGAACTTCCATCTCCAAATCTGAAAGTACTTTCTCCATCTCTCTTTCAATGTGCTTTATCTGTTCTTTCCCAATAATAAGTTCTTCAGGATCAGTAATCTTTAACTCAGATAAAACATCAATTAATGTTCTATCTGATTCTTCTTCATATATTGGTTTATTTAAAGATATATATGTGTTTAGGGGGATATGTTTTTGTCTTGTTGCTGTCTTGATTGCAGTTATTATTTGTCTAGTGACACAAATCTCTGCAAAAGCCTTAAAGCTAGTAAGTCTATCAGCTTTAAAATCTCTTATAGCCTTATACAATCCTATCATTCCCTCTTGATAAATATCTTCTTTGTCAGCTCCAATAAGAAAGTAAGATTTGGCTTTAGCTTTTACAAAGTTCTCATACTTTGAAATTAAATATTCTTGAGCTCTACAATCTCCTTTTTTAGCCTCATCGACTATCTCTTCATCTAGCTTATTCTCAAATTCAACAAATAAGCTCTCTTCTCTTTTAGTGATCTCCACTATATATCCCCCCCTTTATTATGAACCTCTAATATATTATAGCCGTAAATATCTACTCGCTATTTGCTACGCCTCATAGCCTCTAGTTTTTCTAATATATCATCATCTACATTATCTAGCAAATTATTTTTACTTGATATATTTGTATTCCTCATCGTTCTTTTTTTAATTCTCTTTTCAGTATTAAGAACTTCATTATAAAATTCAATGGAAGACATCCTAACTGCTCCCCTTTGAAAAATGGTTTGTTGTTCAAGCCAATCTGATGTAACAACATAAACTTCAAATCTTCTGCCTAGGTTATGTACTTCTCTCTCTATATAAGAGTCAGCCGTTTCTCCATCCTTAGTAAAAATTATGCTTATATTATCGTTTATATCTTCTTTCTTTTCAATGCTTCTATTTACTTTATGGGCATCAAAAACTATTATAATCTTACACCCGTTATATACTGAATAATTATGTAAACTATCTATGAGGGTTTGCCTGGCCCCATCAAAACTATACTCTTTTTGAACCTTTAAATTAGGCCAGCTATTTATAACATTATACCCATCAATAAACATTATCTTCACATGTTACCTCATGAAGCTAAGCTATTTCGCTAGCCTTCCTTTTAATATTTCATACATCATTATACCACCTGCAACCGAAGCATTCAAAGAGTTAATTTTACCTACCATAGGGATTTTTACTAACTTATCACATTTTTTTAATGTCAACTTAGATATTCCTCTCCCTTCACTTCCTATAATCATTGCACACGGCCCACTGAAGTTAACTTCATAGCTGTATTCATCTCCAGCTATGTCTGCTCCATATATCCATAACCCTTCTTTTTTCAACTCATCTATTGCAGAATTTATATTTGTCACCTTAGCTATTCTCATATGTTCTATAGCTCCTACAGAACATTTATACACTGTAGATGTAATTCCAACATTTCTTCTCTTAGGAATAATAATTCCATGTACACCGCATAATTCAGCAGTTCTTATTATAGAACCTAGATTATGAGGATCTTCTATCTCATCTAATACAACTATAAATGGATCTTGCCCCTTTTTCTTTGCTAAATTTAACATATCAGCTATCTCACAATATTTATATGGTGTCACTTGAGCTATAACGCCTTGATGATTAGTACCTCCACTCATTATGTCTAATCTTTTTCTATCAACTTCTTTTAATACTAACCCTTTTTCTCTTGCAATATTAATTATAGCCTTTATAGATCCTTCCATATGCCCATTAGCAATATATAACGCTTCTATAGTTCTATCACTTTTTAATACTTCCATCACAGCATTTCTGCCTATTATTAAGTCTTCTCTAACTTCAACTTCATTTATTTCATATGATTTATCTTTACCTGCTAACTTTTTATTATCTTTAGATAATTGATTTTTTTGTTTTCTTTGACTATTTTCAAGCATTTCTCTTTCCATTCTAGCTCTCATTCTAGCTTCTCTTGTTCCTTTAGTCATAATAATCACTCCTTACTTCTATTATATACTTTTCTTACGTTATGTTAATTGTATTTCAGTAGATTTTTCTAATATATTAAATAGTCTTTCTTTATTTCCTGTCAAATATAAGAATCCTAGTAGTGCTTCAAAGCCTGTTGCATTCCTATAATCTATTACCTCTGCATTTTTAGGAACAGTCGCAGACTTTGTATTTCTGCCTCTTTTATATATATACATTTCATCTTCTGTCAACTCTTCTTCTATACCATGCATTATCATGGATTGACTCTTTGCCTTTACATATCCAATAGCTTTTACATGCATCTTATGTGCAGATAACTCTGTATTATTTGATAATATATAATTTCTTATATATATTTCAAATACACCATCCCCTATCAATGCTAATTGCAAAGGATTTAATCGCCTGGCTTCTTCCTTGCTAAATTCTCTGATTCTTAAATCCTCTAACATACTTTCTCTCCTTTGAAATAAAGGCTGCAAAATGCAGCCTTTATATTAATTTATTATTTTCCATCTAACACCTTGAGGCGTATCTTCTAAAATTATATTTCTTGCTTTCAAGTCATCTCTAATCTTATCAGCCAATGCAAAATCTCTGTTTTTTCTTGCTTGCTGTCTCTCTTCAATCAATTTCTCAATTTCATCTTCTAAACTGCTCTTAGTAGATTTTTGAAGTATTCCTAATGGATTACCAAGTTCTCTAACTAACTCTAATACTTTTACACAAAGTTCTTTTGATGAATCAATAGATATATTTGTATTTATATCCTTAATAAGATCAAATATAGCTGTAATAGCATCAGCAGTATTAAAGTCATCATCCATCTTATCTATATATCTTTGTCTATATACATCTAAAGATTTTAAATAATTTTCTTCATCACTATCCATATTTTCTTTCTTAACTTCATCAATTAAATTTTCTAAATTTGAAATAGCATTGTATAGTCTTTCAACTGATGCCTTCGCAGACTCCAATAAATCATCACTAAAATTTAATTGCACTCTATAATGTGCAGATAACATTAAAAATCTAATTACATCCGCATTATACTTTTCAAGAGCATCTCTTGCAGTTAAAAAATTATTTAAAGACTTAGACATCTTCTGATTATTAACATTTAAATATGCTGAATGCATCCAATAATTAGCAAAGGTTTTTCCTGTTAATGCTTCACTTTGAGCTATTTCATTTTCATGATGTGGAAATGCTAAATCCATACCACCTGCATGAATATCAATAGTTTCTCCAAGTAATTTTTTAGCCATGCATGAACATTCTATATGCCAACCTGGTCTTCCTAACCCCCAAGGACTTATCCATGCTGGTTCGCCAGGTTTTTGAGATTTCCATAAAGCAAAATCCATTGGATCTTCTTTTCTTTCATCTATATTTATTCTAGCTCCTGATTGAAGATCTTCTAAACTTTGCTTTATAAGCTTTCCATATCCATTAAAATTCTTAGTTCTAAAATAAACATCTCCATCTACTTCATAAGCATAACCTTTATCTATTAAACCTTCAATAAATTCTATAATATCTTTTATAAATTCAGTAGCTCTTGGATTAATAGATGCTCTTTTTATATTTAATCCATCAGCATCTTTATAATATTCATTAATATATTTATCACCAATACAAGCAACTGTAGTTCCTTCTTCATTAGCTTTTTTTATCATTTTATCATCTATATCTGTAAAGTTTTGAATGAACTTAACTTTATACCCTTTATACTCTAGATATCTTCTAATAGTATCAAAAACTATAAAAGTTCTACCATTACCTATATGAAAATAATTATAAACAGTAGGTCCACAAACATACATCTTAACTTCTCCTGGAGTAATTGGTGTAAACTCCTCTTTTTTTCTCGTTAAGCTATTATAAATTTTCATTTGACTACCTCCTTATCTAACAGATAATTAATTATTCTTAAACTCATCTCTTACTCTATTAACTACATCTTCAATTTTAACATTTTCCATTTCAGCTGTTCTAAGTTTAAACTCAACTTCTCCATCAGAAATTTTCTTTCCTACAGTAACCCTCATTGGGATTCCCATTAAATCAGAGTCTTTAAACTTAACTCCTGCTCTTTCATTTCTATCATCTAGAACTACATCAACACCTATTTGTTTTAATTCTTCATATATCTTATTGGCAATTGACATTTGCTCTTCGTCTTTTATGTTTACTGGTATTACATTAACATGATATGGTGCTACAGCTAAAGGCCAAACTATTCCATTATCATCATTATTTTGTTCTATTATCGATGCCATAGTTCTAGTTACACCTATTCCGTAACATCCCATTATAAATGGTTTCTCCTTACCATTTTCATCTGTAAATGTAGCATTCATAGCTTCTGAATATTTAGTTCCAAGCTTAAATATATGCCCAACTTCAGTTCCTCTTGATATAGTTACTTTTCCACCGCAAACTGGGCATTTTTCACCTTCAGTAATGTTTCTATAGTCACCTACAACACCTTCGAAATCTCTTCCATAGTTCACATTTTCCATGTGATATCCTGTTTCATTTGCACCAACTATAAAATTGTACATATTAGCAACTTCTTCATCAACTAATAATGCATCTACTTTTATATTTATAGGTCCAGCAAACCCAACTTGTGCATTCGTCGCTTTAAATACTTCTTCTGGTGTAGCCATATTTAGATTAACCACTCCGCCTAGTGCATTAGATATCTTAACTTCATTTGCTTCTCTATCTCCTCTAACCATAACCGCCACTATCTTACCATCAGCGTTATATATTAGTGTTTTAGCGAATCTTTTTTCTGTTGTATTGAAGAACTTAACTAATTCTTCTATTGTTTTAGCATTTGGTGTTTCAGTTTTAATTAATTCTTTTAAATCTTCTGATTCTGCCTTTTCTACAGTTGATGGAGCTTTTTCTATATTTGCTGCATAATCACAAGCTGTACAGAAAACAACATCATCTTCTCCTACTTCTGATTTTACCATAAATTCAGCTGAATTTGATCCTCCAATTGCACCTGAATCAGCTTCAACTGGCTTAGCATCTATCCCACATCTATTAAATACTTTAATATAGGCTTCTCTCATTTTATTATATGAAATATCTAATCCCTCTTGATCCTTATCAAAGCTATATGCATCTTTCATTATAAATTCTCTAGATCTCATAACTCCAAACCTTGGTCTTCTTTCATCTCTGTATTTAGTTTGGATCTGATAAAGATTTAATGGTAGTTGTTTATAAGACTTAATTTCATTTCTTACTATATCAGTAAATACCTCTTCATGAGTTGGTCCAAGGCAAAATTCTCTATGATTTCTATCTTTAAATCTAATTAATTCATCTCCATAAACATCCCATCTTCCAGACTCTTTCCAAAGTTCTGATGGTTGAACTGCTGATGCTAAAAATTCTTGTGCTCCTGCATTATTCATCTCATCTCTTATTATATCTTCTACTTTTTTAAGAACCTTTAAACCTAATGGCATATAATTATATATTCCTGACGCCATCTTTCTTATCATTCCAGCTCTTAACATTAACTTATGACTATTAATTTCAGCTTCAGCTGGAACCTCTCTTAATGTTGATATTAACATATTAGACATTTTCATTTCTGATTCCTCCTATTATTCATATCATTATATTCAAAACTAATTTTGCGTTAGATAAATATTTTAATAATATTCCTAATAACACTTATATATTATCCTATATAATACTTATCCATTTATATAAACAAATATAAATCTATTTTGTTTTCATATTTTATAGCGCTTTATCTATGTTTACTCAGTTATAATTTTAAAAATAAAAAAAGCCCGCCCTATGTAATTAGGGCGAACTTATATCGCGGTACCACCTAAATTTGTGCTCTAATAATTTTAACGATATTAAACCGATAGTTTTTACCTACAACTCGAAAGCTGGTTCAAATCCTATTGAAAATCTTACAGCCTATGAATTTTCTCTCTGAAAAGCGGATTCTACTATTCTTCTTCAATGCTTTAAAACCTATTTAATTATAACTTAATTTATTATATATTCTAGTAAAAATTATGTCAATATACCAAGTATGCAGATTATACTAGCCTCTCAGCTAATATTAGATCTTCAGGTGTCGTTACCTTAATATTAGTATAATCACCCTCATACAGATAAACCTTATTGCCATATGCTTCAACAACCATAGTATCATCTGTAACTATTTTCTTTTCTTCTTTTATCATTTTATGACACTCTTTAATAATATTAAGTTTAAATATCTGTGGCGTTTGAATTGCTACCAAAGTATTTCTATCTGGAGTTTTAGAAGAAAAATTTTTATTATCTTTTATCTTTATGGTATCCTTAGGCATTACACCTGGTGCGGAAGCACCATAAAGCCTTGCGTATTTTATACCTTCATCTATTATTCTTTCTGAAACAAAAGGTCTTGCTCCGTCATGAATTAAAACTATTTCATCATCAACTATCTTTTCTAATGCATTATATACAGAATCTTGTCTTTCTTTACCACCATCAACAATTAAGTCTACTTTTAATGAGTATTTATCTAGCACTTCCTTTTTACAATAATCAATCTCATCCTTCGGTAATACTAAAATAATTCTATCTATATTCTCATTATCAGAAAACTTTTTTATTGTGTAATATAAAATAGGTTTACTTTTAAGTTCTATATATTGCTTGCTAATTTTAGCACCCATTCTCTTACCTTTTCCACCAGCTAAAATTATAGCACTAATCATATAAACACCTACTTATTCATCTTTTGGCTTTGCGAATATCATTCTTCCAGCAGCTGTCTGTAATACAGAAGTAACTATAACTGTGATTTGTTCACCCATATGCTTCCTTCCGCCTTCTACAACAATCATTGTTCCATCGTCTAAATATCCGATTCCCTGAGTAGCTTCCTTACCATCTTTTACAACTACTACATGCATTTCTTCACCCGGAAGAACTATTGGTTTAATCGCATTAGCAAGTTCATTAATGTTAAGTACTGGAACTCCCTGAAATTCAGCAACCTTATTTAAATTAAAATCATTAGTTATTACTTTTCCTTTTAATACCTGAGCAAGTTTTAATAGCTTACTATCTACTTCCTGAATCTCCGGAAAATCACCTTCCCAAATTTGAGTTTCAATTTCTAATTCTTTTTGAATTTTATTTAATATATCTAGTCCTCTTCTTCCTCTATTTCTTTTAAGAGAATCTGCAGAGTCTGAAATATGTCTTAATTCATCCAAAACGAAATTTGGTATAACTAATGGTCCTTCTATAAAGCCTGTTTGGCATATATCAAAAATTCTTCCATCTATTATTACTGATGTATCTAGAACCTTGGGATGACTCTTAATAGCTACCTTAGACTTTTTCTCCTTAATACTATTTTTCTTTAAATTTACAAGAACATTTGATATATCATCTTTCTTTTCTATAAAAATGCTAGCAAATATAATTGCAAATATTAAATTCAATAACATAAATAGTATTGGTCCTAATCCAAATAAATCTATACTATTTAGTGGCAGTCCTATTAGTGATGTTATTATTAACGATATTACCGCTCCAACTACTCCGTAAATAATTTCAGTTGCTGTAAACCTTTGAATGTATTTCTCTATATACTCAATAGCCTTCAGAACAGAGTCATAAATACTTGGAGAAATAAAGTAAAGAATAATTCCAATTAATAAAGTTAAAAGAATACGAAAAGATATAATTCCAATTGATTCAGATAAGAAAGATATGTTGCTTATAAGCTGTATATTTATTAAAACTCCACTTATAATATATCCACTTATAAAACCTATTATGGTAAATATAACCCTTATAATCTTTTTTAACATCTCTTCACCTCCTATATTTTTTGTATTTTTTAATTAATTATACCATATAAAGGTATTCTCTAAAATGAATAATTATTAAAATCTTATTAATTTATCAATACCCCCTATAAATAATCATATATTTATTTTATTATAAGCTTAGTTAATTGCTATTCCTTTTATCACTATAACAATCATAAACAACAGCCGTATTTTTTAAGGAGTTGATGTATATGAAGGATATAATTATTGATAGTTTTCAAAACGATGTTAATAACTCGCTATTACGTCATAGAAGTATTTTAGATATAATGACCAAGTTAAATGAAGCGAATTCTAGAGTAAATAGGGCAATAGCTAAATCAGTAACAAATTGTGGCTGTATTAAAATTTCTGCTGAAAAGCAGAATGATTTTGATACTGATAATAGCCTACCCCCTTCTTTAAGTACTCATATCGAAGGTTCACTTTGTAATAATTGTCGTGAAGTCATCGAAGCAGAAATAGGAAATAATATATTTTATCTTACTTCTTTATGCAATTGTTTAGATTTGAATTTATATGACATATTCTTAAAAGAAGAAAATAAAATAAATATCTTAGGGAAATTCACCCTTAGATAAGATTAAAGCAGGCTAACTCCTGCTTTTTTATTATTATCTATTTTTTACACTTTTATACATATATACTAAATCTCATTTTTTAAATATATCTGCTCTTTTATTCTTTTTAGTCCACTTCTTATAGCCTTAGCTCTAGCTTCTCCAATCCCATCAACTTGATCTAAAGAATTAGTATCAGCTTCAATAACATATTTTAGCTCTTTAAAGTGTTTCACTAGATTTTCTATTACAGAAACTGGTATTCTAGGCACCTTAAATAATATTCTAAATCCCTTTGGAGAAATTAGAGTATCAGTTAAAGACATAGATGAATATCCTAATAGCTTAGCTATTAAATCTAAATCTACTAGTTCCTCTGAAGTAAGCCTTTGGATTTCATTATATATTTCATTATAATTCATATCTTCTTTGCAATAATCTCTTATTAGTAATATACCATCTCTCTCGATAAATCTGATAAGTTCACTTAATTGCATTGAGATTAATCTACCTTCATTTCCAAGTTCAACTATATATCTTTTTATTTCTTCTACTACTCTCATTACCATTTCAGTTCTTTGTATAGCTGTGACTACATCAAAAATAGTTGTCAAATCTTGATACTCTAATAAATTAAGATTGTTGATAACTCTATCTAATACATTTACATACTTTTCTAATGTCTGTATTGCTTGATTTGCCCTTGCAAGAATTATGCTACTCTCTTGAAGAACATATTTTAAATCACCTTTATATATAGTTATTATATTTCTTCTTTGAGAAATTGCTATAACTATATTTCCAGTTTGTTTCGCAACTCTATTAGCTGTTCTATGCCTAGTACCTGTTTCATACGTTGTCAAAGTATAATCTGGTACTAGCTGTGTGTTTGCATAAATTATTTTTTTTAAATCACTACTTAATACGATAGCCCCATCCATCTTTGCTAGCTCATAAACATATGCTGGTGAGTATTCTGAATTAATATTAAACCCACCATCAACTATATTCATTACTTTTTCGTCATCGCCTATAACTATGAGGCCTCCTGTTTTAGCTCTTAATATATTTTCTAATCCTTCTCTTAAAGCTGTTCCAGGACTCATAAGTTTTAATATACTTTTTATTTCTTCATCATCTTTTATCCTCATACACTCACCCAATCTGCTAGAAAATCTTTTTTATAGCCTCTCTTAAATTGCTTACACCTATTATATTTATGTTATTATTGGTAACCTTATCCTTATTTCTCTCTGGAATTATAGCATTATTGAACCCCATCTTTTCTGCTTCTTTAATTAACCTTTCACAAGAAGTTATAGGTCTTATTTCTCCCGTTAAACCAACTTCTCCTATTATAACTGTTCTTTCAAGTTTTAGCCCCATATTCTTTACACTTGATAAAAGAGCTAAAGCTAATCCTAAATCTCCTGTAGTTCCATCTAAATTAAGGCCTCCAACTACATTTACATAAACATCATATTTATAAAAAGGTACTCTTAATTTTTTTTCTAATACTGCTAATATAAGTCTCAATCTTTGATTATCTATACCTATAGCCGTTCTACTTGCTAAGTGAGTATTACTTTCACTTACTAAAGCCTGCATCTCTACTAATATAGGTCTAGTTCCTTCCATAATTCCTACTACAACAGAACCTTCTTGATTAAAATTAGTATCTTCAAGGAATATTCTCGAAGGATCATATATTTCCTTTAATCCTTCTTCGGCCATTTCAAATACACCAATCTCACTAGTAGTACCAAAACGATTCTTCATAGTTCTAAGAACTCTAAACTCTTCTGTACGTTCACCTTCAAAATATAATACTGTATCTACCATATGCTCTAATACTCTAGGCCCTGCAAGCTCACCTTGCTTAGTAACATGGGCTACTATAAATAAAGGTATGTTTTGATTTTTACCTATTCTCATTATGGCATTAGAACATTCTTTAACTTGTGATACACTTCCTGGTGCTGAAGTAATGGATTCCTTGTATACAGTTTGAATAGAATCTATAATTACAAATACAGGTTTTATTTCATTAATATATGCTTCTATTAAATCTAGATTAGTTTCAGATAATATATAAAGTCCACCTGCATCGACTCCTAACCTATCTCCTCTAATTTTAATTTGTTCTTCAGATTCCTCTCCAGATACATATAGAACCTTTCCATAAGTTTTAGAAATAGAATTTGCAGTTTGTAAAAGAAGGGTTGATTTACCTATACCAGGATCACCTGATATTAATGTTAAGGACCCTCTTACTAATCCACCACCTAAAACTCTATTTAATTCCTTAAGGCCAGTGTTATATCTTTCCTTTTCTCCTGACTTTATATCTCTTATGCTCTTTGGCATATTTTCTATTACTTTAATATTATTAACTTTAGACTTTATTTCTTTATGTGTTTCTTTAATTTCTTCTACCAAAGTGTTCCATTTATTACAATCTGGACATTTTCCTAACCATTTAGGGGACTCATATCCACATTCTTGACAAACAAACATGGATTTAATCTTTGCCATATAATTTACCACCAATTCTTTTTATTTTAATGTAATTATTTTTATTAAATAATATATTTACTATATCATAACAAAACATAAAAACCAATTTCTATAAAATATTTTAATAAAATATGAATTAAGTGACTTATAAAAAGAGATTCGCATTGTAACTTTTATATAAATACTAGAAAATAAAAAAAGAACTACAATAATTACATTATTGCAATTCTTTTATATAACTAAACATTATTTTTAAATTTTATAATAATTTAGCTGCTGCTTCATCAACAATTACTATAACATCTCTATGCATTTGTAGCATTGATGCAGGCATCTTAGTGCTTATTTTTCCATTTACCATTGCTTTTACAGCTTCAGCTTTAGATTCCCCACTTGCTATAACTATTATTTTTTTAGATTTCATTATTCCACCAAGTCCCATTGTTAATGCAGTCTTAGGAACTTCATCTATTGAATCGAAGAATCTAGCATTGGCTTCTATTGTATCTTGAGTTAGACCAGTTAAGTGAGTTCCAGATACTAAGATTTCATCTGGTTCATTGAATGCTATATGTCCATTATTACCAATTCCTAATAATTGAATATCAGTACCACCTAAATGAGCTATTTTTTCATCGTAGCTTTTACATTCTTCTTCAATATTTTCAGCTAATCCATTTGGAACATAAGTATTCTTCTTATCTATGTTTATGTGGTTAAATAAATTCTCATTCATAAAATATCTGTAGCTTTGAGGATGATCTCCACTTAATCCAACATATTCATCTAAATTAACTGTAGTAACCTTAGAGAAATCTATTTCTCCTTCTTTATTCATTTTTATTAACTCTTTATACATACCAATTGGTGATCCACCTGTTGCTAATCCTAATATAGCATTCGGATTATTTCTAACTACATCTGCCATTTCACCAGCAGCTACTTTACTTAATTCATCATAATTCTTCGTTACTATTACCTTCATCGTATTTTCCCCTCTCTTCTCGATATATTTACTTCTAAAATAAATTTATCTGATCTATATATAGCTTCTTCTAAAAATATTAGCTTATTATTAGAATCATAAGTTTTACTAATAATTTTTAGCATCGGCACTTGATCACTCACACTGAATAATTCTTTTAATTCATTATTCATAATAACTGACACAATTGAGGATTGAGAATAATCTACTTTATATCCAAAATCATCTAAAATCTTAAACAAAGATCCCTTTAACATATCTTCATCTATATATCCACAGTAATCTACAGGTATATATACTTTCTCTATCGCAACACATTCATCGTCGACTATACGCTTTCTAATAATCTTATATAGTTCGTCTAAAGAAAAAATATCTGCACAATCTTCTGGAGTAGGAATCTTTTTAAATTCTACTATTTCAGATCTTAAATTTTTACCCATTTGCTTTACTATTTCACTAAAGCTCATCATATCCTTTTGCTTAAAAGTTTGCTCGCATACAAAAGTTCCTTTTCCTTTTATCCTAAGAAGCACTCCTTCTTGCACAAGTTCACCAATAGCTTGCCTAATAGTCATTCTGCTAACTCCGTATATCTCACAAAGCTCTCTTTCACTTGATATACATTCCCCCGGTTTCCATACACCCTCAGAAATCTTAGAAATTAAATCATTCTTTAGTTGATAGTACACAGGAATTGGGCTACTTTTATCTATCATTATTAATCCTCCTAAAAATATTATATTAAAAATAGTTATAGATGTCTAGACCAGTTAATTAATTTCTTAAATACTTATAAAAAAATAAATTTTCGGAAAAAATAATTACATATTCAAAAAAGGAGCTGATATTATGTTTAATAAAAGTTATTTTTCAAATATGCCTCCCAAAAATGTGATACGTGAAGATAACTCCAAAAATTTATCAGAAGAACTATTCTCTATATCTAAAGACGACTCTCTAGATAATATGATTCTTAACTCTAATTTAGATAATCAAAATATAATTAAATAATTTATTTACATAATATAATACCATATTCTTTATTTTTTATAAAATATGATATTATTATTGATATTAATTCAAAAATGGTGTACACTTTATGTTAAATAATATTAATTATCTATTGATAATTAAAAGGAGGTTTAGCAAATGGTTAAAGTTTATAGTACAAATAGCTGTCCATGGTGCGTAAAAGCAAAAAATTACTTACAATCTGTAGGTGTAGCATTTGAAGAATTAAATGTACAAGAAGATATGGTTGCTAGAGATGAAATGATAAATAAATCAAAACAAATGGGAGTTCCAGTTTTAGATATAGATGGTACTGTTATAGTTGGATTTGATAAAAATGCTATAGATAAAGCATTAAACAGATAGTAGAATATCTTAAATCAGATATATGCTGAAGTTTATTTAATAATTAAACTTTTATAACGTATAATCATAAAAAAGAAGTAGTTATTTATAACTACTTCTTTTTTATATAGATAAAATTATATACTTATTATTTACCTATATTAATAACAGTTGCTTTTGGTCTTGACATAGCTTCTATTGAATATCTTATACCTTGTGTTCCAATTCCTGATGCTTTTACACCTAGGAATGGGAAGTGGTCTGGTCCTCTTTCAGTTTTATTATTTACTTGAACTGTACCAACCTCTAATTTATCAGCTACATAGAAAGCCTCATTAATATTTTCAGTAAATACTGCTGATTGTAATCCATATTCTGATTTATTAGCTATTTCTATTGCTTCATCTTTATCTTTGACTCTTATTATAGGTAGTACTGGACCAAATGGTTCTTCCCAAGCTAATCTCATATCAGTTGTTACATAATCAAATAATGTTGGGTAAATTAAATTTTCTTCTCTCTTACCTCCAACTAATAAATGAGCTCCTTTTTCTCTAGCCTCATCAATAAGTTCCCAAACGAAATCTGCTGACTTAGTATCTATTAAAGGAACAACTTCTGCACCATCAATTGGATTTCCAACCTTCAACTTTTCAACCTTTTCTTTAACTTTTTCAACTAGCTTATCTGCTACTTCTTCTACAACTAGGATTCTCTTAACAGCTGTACATCTTTGTCCTGAATATGAATATGCCCCAGCAACAATATTAGAAGCTGCTAAATCTAAGTCTGCATCTTTTAGTACAATAGCTGCATCCTTTCCACCAAGTTCCATTAATAATGGTACCATGCTAGTTATTTTTGAAATTCTAGTTCCTACTTCAGTACTTCCAGTAAAGTTTATAAAGTCTATTGAAGGATGAGTTACTATATAATCACCTATTTCACTACCTCTTCCTGTAATAGTATTTAATACTCCAGCTGGAACTCCTGCCTGTTCAAATATTTTTGCTAAATATAATCCACAAAGGCTTCCTTGAGTAGCTGGTTTTAATACTACTGAATTACCAGCAATTAAAGCTGGAGCAATCTTTGAAGATGCTAAGTTTACTGGATAGTTAAAAGGAGAAATAGCTAAAACTACACCTAATGGTTCTCTAGTCACTAGAGATATTTTATTTTTCTTAAATCCAGGGAAACTATCTCCAGGAATACTTTCTCCTGATAGATTTTTAGCTGTATCAGCTGTAAATCTAATATAATCTGCTGATCTTAAAATTTCTGATTCACATGACTTCTTATCTTTTCCAATTTCTCTCATCATTATATCTGACATTTCATCAGCATTTTCAATTAATAAATCAGCAGCTTTATATAATATTTCTGCTCTTTTATTCACCGGAACATTTTTCCAGGGTTTTTGAGCTTCCTTTGCATTACTTATTGCAAAATCAACTTCTTCTCTTGTCATAGCTGGAACCTTACCAACTACACAATTTCCAATTGGCGAATAAATTTCTATAAATTTATTGCTATCACTAGTTATCCATTTACCGTCTACTAAATTCTTGAATGTTAATTCTTCACCTCTTATACAATTAAACATTTTATCCCCCTCTTATTTCTTTGCTAACTCTATTTTATTTTTATCAAATCCAACTATAATTTCTCCATTTATGTCAATTACAGGAACAGTTCTTTGTCCTGAAACCCTAAATACTTCTTCTCTATCTTCATGTTTATCAGCTACGTTAATTTCTTGATACTCCCATCCCTTCATATCAAAGAATTTTTTTGCCTTTATACATCCTGGGCACCATGATGTTGAATAAATTTTTATCATAAATATCGCTCCTTACTACGTTTTATTATTAGTATAATTATTATTTTCTATTTTTCTTTTTTTCAACTATAACTTTTTCTGCTTCTAATGCCGCTATAGTTCCATCAGCAACTGCTGTTGTAATTTGTCTATATTCTTTTTCTCTTACATCTCCAGCTGCAAACACACCACTAACATTTGTTCTAGTGCGTTCATCAGCTTTTATATAACCACCTGATGTTAATTCAATATAGTCTTTAAAGTGAGCTGTCTTTGGTTCAGTTCCAATAAATCCGAATATAGCATCCATAGCCATTTCTTTTTGTGATCCATCCTTTGTATTTTTTATTATAGCCTTTTCTACAAAGTGCTCTCCTTCAACATTAACTAAATCTTCATTAAATAATACTTCTATCTTTGGGTGATTCATAACTTCTTCAATAGTAGCCTTTTCACCTTTGAAATAGTCATATCTTCTTATCATATATACCTTAGTAGCAAACTTAGTTAAAAATAAGGCCTCTTCTAATGCTGAATTACCACCACCAACTACTCCTATTATTTTTCCATCATACATTGCTCCATCACATACTGCACAGTAATGTATTCCCTTACCTGAGAACTTTTCTTCATTTGCTATAGGTAATTTCTTTGGAACTGCTCCAGTTGCTATAATCACTGTATCTGTCTTATATATATAATTATTAGTTTCAATAATCTTTTCATCTCCACTAAAATCAACTCTTTCAATCATATCAAACTCGTCGATTTCCGCTCCAAGCTCTTCCGCCTGTTGTTGCATTAAATCTGCAAGTTCAGCTCCTGAAACTTTTTTAAAGCCAGGATAGTTTTCAATTGTATAACTATTTCTTACTTGACCACCTAATATTTGATCTTCTAATAAAAGCATATCTAATTTTGCTCTTGTTGCATATATAGCAGCAGTTAAACCTGCAGGGCCACCGCCGATTATTATCAATTCTTTATATTTAACTTCTTTACTCATTATTTTCTCCTTCTACCCCCTAGGGGTATATTCTTTATATTAATTATATGCTTCTAAATTTCAAAATGCAACTTTTTTTTAGGTAATAATTCTTATTAATATTATTTTCTTTACTCCTATTTATTATAGACTATTAAAAAAATATTATTATATTAAACAAAAGGAAGATCCCCCCCAAAAGAAAACCTTCCTTTATATTATGAGATATGCTTAAAATAAAGTTCATCTCCATTACAATAAACTTCTAGTTTATCTCCACCTTTGATGTATCCCTTTAGCATTTCATCACTTAATTTATCTTCTAATTCCTTAGCTATTATTCTTCTTAATGGCCTCGCTCCATAATTTATGTCTATTCCTTTATTAGCCAAAAACTTCTTACTTTCTTCATTTAAATTAATTGTTATTTTTCTTTCCTTAAGTTTATTTATAGTATTATTTAACATCAGGTTAACTATCTTCATTACATCATTATCCATTAATTTGTGGAATACTATAACTTCATCTACCCTATTAAGAAACTCTGGCTTAAATTGCTTTTTAACTTCTTCCATTATACTTTTTTTCATATTTTCATATTCATTGCTTTCATAATTTTTCTGACTTATAAAACCAACTGAACTTTGTTTTTTAATATCATGAGCCCCCACATTAGAAGTCATTATTATTATTGTATTTTTGAAATTTACAGCTCTTCCCTTACTATCAGTTAGCTTTCCATCTTCCATTATTTGCAATAAAATATTAAATACATCTTGATGTGCCTTTTCTATTTCATCCAATAAAATAACAGAATATGGGTTTCTCCTTACAGCTTCTGTTAATTGTCCGCCTTCTTCATATCCAACATATCCTGGTGGCGCTCCTATAAGCCTTGATACAGAATGCTTTTCCATATATTCTGACATATCAATTCTTATTAAATTTTTTCTATCTCCAAACATAACTTCAGCCAAAGTGTTTGAAAGTTCTGTTTTCCCAACACCTGTTGGTCCACAGAAGATAAATGACCCAATTGGCCTATTAGGATCTTTTAGGCCAACCCTAGCTCTTCTTACAGCTTTTGAAACTGCAGTTACTGCTTCTGTTTGACCGATAACTCTTTCCTGAAGAACATCTTCAAGCTTTAAAAGTCTTTCTGATTCTTCTTCAGTTAATTTTTCTAAAGGTATTTTAGACCATATGGATACAACTTTTGCTATTTGTGTTCTATTCACAACATTACTAAAATCAGTATTATTGTAGTTAATAGTCAATACACTTAGTTTATTTTTTAGTTGCTTCTCCTCATCTCTCAAATACGCTGCTTTCTCAAAGCTTTGACTTCTAATTGCACTTTCCTTATCTCTTGAAACCATATCTAAATTTTTTCTTAAATCTCCTATTTCTGGAGGAGAAGCAAGATTTTCTATTCTAACTTTCGCAGATGCTTCATCAATTAAGTCAATGGCTTTATCTGGCATAAATCTATCACATATATATCTATCTGATAATTCTACAGCAGCCTCTAAAGCTTCATCCTCAATTTTTACCATATGATGAAGCTCATATCTTTCTCTAAGACCCCTTAGAATTTCAAGGGTTTCTTCTTTGGAAGGTTCATCTATCGTTACAGGCTGAAATCTTCTTTCTAGAGCTGAATCCTTCTCAATATATTTTCTATATTCATCAATAGTTGTTGCTCCAATGCACTTTATTTCTCCTCTAGCTAATGCTGGTTTTAAAATATTTGCTGCATCAATAGCACCTTCTGCTCCTCCTGCCCCAACTATTGTGTGTATCTCATCTATAAAAATTATCACATCTTTAGAATTTATAATTTCATCCATAACTTTCTTTAGTCTATCTTCAAACTCTCCTCTATATTTAGCTCCAGCTATCATAGCTGTTAAATCTAAGGATATTATAGATTTATCTTTTAATGTATCTGGGACTCTTCCATCAATTATCATTTGAGCTAATCCTTCTACAACAGCAGTTTTTCCGACTCCTGGTTCTCCTATTAAGCATGGATTATTTTTATTTCTTCTACATAATATCTCAAGTATTCTCTTATTTTCATTATTTCTTCCTATAACCGGGTCAATTTTTCCGTCTCTAGCTAAAGTTGTTAAATTCTTACCATATTGATTTAACATCGGAGTCTTAATTATGCCCTTCTTTTTATCATCTGTATGTTTTACATCATTTAAATCACTTTTATTAATATAATTTATTAATTCATTTTTCATTGATTTTAAGTCTACTTTTAAATTTGAAACTATAGTATAAGCTATACTTTCAATATCATCTAATATTGCTAGTAATATGTGTTCAGGATTTATATAATTTTGATTATAAATCATCGCCTTAGATAGACTATCATCAAAAATCCTTTTTGTCCTAGGATTTAAAAGCATTTCTCCTATTGATATATCTACATCCCCAAATCCTAAGTATTCTTCTATTAAATTTCTAACTTTATCTATTGTAATTCCACTAATATATAAAACTCTATTAGCAAAACCACCTTCCTTTAATATGCCTAAAAGAATATGCTCCGTTCCTATATACCCATGCTTAAAATACTGTGATTCCTTTTGAGCTTCTACAAGTACTAATTGTGCTCTTTCTGTAAATTTACCAAAAACCATAAATACCTCCATACCCTATTGCTAAATTACAACTCACAGACAAACTATAGATATATAACATACTTTATGATAATACAACTGCTAAGATTCCTTTTAACATATCTGCTCTTAACTTATTTTTATCTTCAACAGATGCTAAGGTCCTATCATTTAAAGATATCTTTATAATCTCAAATTCTTTATTCGAAATAGCTTTAGTATCCTTTAAATGATCTAAAATAGATAAAGCATTTCCATAAGTTATGCTTTCACCTATTGAATTATTAATTAAATTTAATCTTTCAGATTTATCATCGTATGTTATTTTTCTAATAACTATATAGCCTCCCCCGCCCCTTCTACTCTCTATTATATATCCCTTTTCATAAGTAAATCTTGTTGTTAAAACATAATTTATTTGTGAGGGTGCACAGGAAAATTTATCTGCTAATTCATTTCTCTGAATTAAAACTTGCCTTTCTCTTTCTTCATTTAAGAGATCTTTTATAAAATTTTCTATTGTATCTGAAATTCTTGCCATAAATTCACCTTCTTAAACTTAATTTTTAATTTAGACCTTCTTTGACTTTGATTATATATTATAAGTCTTAATATGTCCAATATTAAATTTTAATATAGAATGAATTATATACTTCCATTTGTTTAAACTATAAATGAGGTGATTAATATGGAAATCAAGTGGATTGGCCATTCTAGTTTTTTAATAAAAAATAGTTTTGGGAAAAAAATTCTGATTGATCCAATACAAATACATCCCTATATACAAAAGTATGATTTAAAACCAGATATAATTACTTTTAGTCACTCTCATAATAATGAATTTATTAATGAATATATTTATAATAATTATAAAATTATTAATTCTGCCACTCACTTTGAAAATGATCATTTCATTATCGAAGGTTTTCAAAGTTACAAGGATGATTTTTCTGGTTTTAAAAGAGGTGATAATATTATTTATCTTTATGAAATTGATGGATTCAAATTATGTCACCTAGGCTCTTTAGGTCATTTACTAGATAGAAACTTAATAGATAAATTAAGTAATTTAGATTTTTTATTCATTCCGATTGGAGGTCATTTTTGTCTAGATGGGTATTTAGCTTCAAAGATTGCTACAACTCTAAAACCTAGATATATTATTCCAATGTGTTTTAAAACTTCATCAGAATATTTTTATTTAGATGGCCCATTAAAATTCTTATCTTCTTTAAAAAATATAATTTCTTATGATACTAATACCTTATATACCGATGACTTACCAACTAATAATAATTCAACTGTAATACTTTTAAAGGAAAATAATAAAGAACCGCTAGTTTAGCGGTTCTTTATGTAAAATTATGCTTGTACTGGAGCTCCTACTGGACAAACATTTGCACAGTTTCCACAATCTATACAAACATCCTCATCAATGATAAATTGAGTATCTCCTTGACTTATAGCATCAACTGGACATTCTGCAGCGCATGCACCACAGTTTATACATGAATCTTCTATTTTGAATGCCATAATCAGCACCTCCTAATATTATGAATTTATTTCCCCTCTATTTTAACACATAGATAAGGATTTTTAAAGACTTCTAAATAATTTAAGTTTATTATATTTTAAATCACACTATATCCGAGTTCTTCGACAGATGTTACTATTTTATCTAAAGCTATTGTTTTATCATCATAAACAAGACTAACTTCCTTTTTGCCTAAATTTACTTCACAAGCAATAACTCCTTCATTCTGAGCTATAACATCTTTAATACTAATCACATCTTCATTTGTGTTAAGATTAGATATCTTTAGTAGCGATTTCATTTAATCCCCCCCTTTAATTTTCTTTTATAAGATCTTTTATTAACTTTTTATCTTCAGGTGACTCTATTTCAAGCTTAATATCTGATTCATCTACAGAATCCTCATATCCGCCCTCTACAAGTTCTACATCCTCTATTTTAAATTCTTCTATTATTTCTTCGTCTCCACGTTTATATTTAACTTTTACACTTTCTTTAACAGTGTTATTACTAACGACTTCCCCATTAGACTCGCCAATATTTACAATAGAGCCTGCCTTTGGTAATCTCTTTCTTATATCTTCATAGGTACTTTGCTCATAGTTTAAACAACACATAAGTCTTCCACATATACCAGATATCTTTGTCGGATTTAAAGATAAATTTTGTTCCTTTGCCATCTTTATTGATACTGATGCGAAGTCTCCAAGGAATGTTGAACAACACAATGGTCTACCACACGGACCTAATCCGCCTAGCATCTTAGCTTCATCTCTAACACCTATCTGTCTAAGTTCTATTCTTGTTTTAAAGATAGTTGCTAAATCTTTAACCAGTTCTCTGAAATCAACTCTTCCATCTGCAGTAAAGTAAAATATAACTTTATTATTATCAAAAGTATATTCTACATCTATTAATTTCATATTTAATCCATGTTCTTCTATTTTTTTTAAACATATAGCCAAGGCATCTTTTTCTTTTACCTTATTTTCATTATGTTTATTAACATCCTCTTCTTCTGCAACTCTAATGACACTCTTTAAAGGAGCCACTATATCTGATTCAGGAATTTCTTTAACTCCTATAACACATTCCCCAAATTCTATTCCTCTTGCTGTCTCTACAACAACAAAGTCACCTCTTTTTACATTTAATCCATTTGGATCAAAATAATATATTTTACCGGCTTTTTTAAATCTAACGCCAATTACTTTTATCATTGTTAAACCTCCATAAAACCTATAAGCATAACTCTAATAGTTAATTGAAAATTAGAATTGCTTTGCAAAGATCTTCTAGCTTCTCCTATTTTATCAATGATATTATTAAGTCTCTTATAGGACATTTCAATAGCTATTTTTTTTATACTTTCAATTTTATCCCCATTTATCAGTCCTGTATAATCATTAATTTCCTTATATATTATTATATCTCTTATAAAGGAGGCTAAAATATTTAATATATCTTCCCTTTTATCCTTATAGGATACTAGACTATTTTCAAATTCTAAAAGTTCTCTAGTATTGCCCTTAGTTAAAAGAAATAATAAATCATTTACAGTATTTCTCAAATCTTTCAATGAAGAGTCCCTTAAGAAAGCTTCTGCTTTCCCAGGTATCCCTTCACTATAGGCAACGGCAGCGTTAACTTCATCTTGGCTAAAGCCATCATCATTTATACTATCTATATAAAGTCTAATTTCCTCTTTAGTTAATGGAGCTAACTTGTAAATTTGGCATCTTGATTTTATAGTATCTAATATAAGTTCTAGACTTTCGCATAATAATATTATAAAAACTCCCTTTGGGGGCTCTTCTATGGTCTTTAACAGAGCATTTTGTGCTTGCACTGTTAACTTGTTTCCATCATAAATTATAATAACTTTTTTATCTCCCTCAAATGGTTTTTTATTTATTTCTTCAACAATTTCCCTGATATCATCTACACCAAATGAAGATTTTTTGCATCTATAGCTTATAATATCTATATAGTCTTTTTCTTCAAATTTACCTAATATATCTCTAGCAAATTTATTTGCTAGGTTACTTTTTCCAATACCATTTTCTCCAACAATTATATGTGCATGGGAAATCTCATCTAAGTCTATTCTTTTTTTAAAACTATCTATTATATTCTTATGTCCTATAATCTCTCCCATTACACCCTCCTATTTTAAACTTTAATAAATTGATCAACATCTATTACAAATATTGTTGCTCCCCCAACTTCAACTTCAATTGGATAAGACATGTACATATCAATATTTCCTGTTATAGGAGTTGGAGTCGTAATAATTTGCTTTCTAGTTTTACAAATATCTTCTACAACATCTATAACTGTTTGAACTTTATCTACTTCTACACCTATCATTAAAGTTGTATTACCAGCTTTTAAGAACCCTCCTGTTGATGCTAGTTTAGTTACTCTAAATCCAGCCTCAGTGATTGCGTCAATTAAATCTAGTGCATCATCATCTTGTACCATAGCTATTACTAATTTCATATTGACCCCTCCTAAAAATAAATAATCCCCTTATTAACATTTTATCACAAAAGCTGTATAAATTGAGTAAAATTTTATTATATATATTTTTTATTCTATGAAACTCATTATTATATCTTTAGTTTCATTAAAAACTTCATCTATTGACTTTTCTGCATTAACTACTGCAAACTGATTTTTATTACTTTCTACCAATCTATAGTACCCTTCTCTTACCCTATTATGAAAATCTAATTTTTCAAGGTCTAGTCTATTGACTTCTCTATCCTTATTTTTTTCTATTCTAGATAAGCCTACTTCTGGAGATATATCAAAAAGTATATTTAAGTCTGGCATATATTCACCTATTGCAAATTTATTTATTTGAAATATTTCCTCAACTGGTATTTGTCTTGCATATCCTTGATATGCCAATGAAGAATAAATAAATCTATCACATAAGACTATTTTTCCTTTTTCTAATTCTGGAATGACTCTTTCTACCAAATGCTGTCTTCTTGCTGCTGCATATAATAAGGCTTCTGTTTTTCTATCCATATTAGTATTTTCTGTATCTAATATTATGCTTCTGATATCCTCTGAAATTTTAATTCCACCAGGTTCTCTAGTTTTAATACACTCTATTCCGCTTTTTACTAAAAAATCATATATTCTATCTAATGTCGTGCTTTTACCAGAACCATCTCCACCTTCGAATACTATAAATTTTCCTCTGTTCATTTTAATTACCTCATGCTATTAAATTATATTTACTTAAAAGCCATGTTTTAATTCTTTCCTTATAAAAATCATATTCTATATCATTGATGTTTATGTTAGAAATTATATCGTAGCATTCATGACAAAATAAGCTTCTATTTATAATTATATCATCTATATATATTCCTTTACTACAAACGACACATTTATTTTTATCATTATCTATTGTCTTATTTTCTAATTTCATCCTTTATCACCCCCTCTTAAATTCATATTATTAATTCTCACCTTCTATATCGCTTTTTATACTTTACATAAAAACTCATATTTTATAAATAATTATTGAAGTTTATGGGAAAGTTAAAGTTATGATAATTTGGGAGGAATAAAAATGAAACAAGAAATGATTAGCTACATAGAAAAGAATAAGGATGCTTTAAAAGAATTAAATAAATTTTTATATGATAATCCTGAGAAAAGCTATAATGAATTTAATTCATATAATTATATTTGTAATATGTTAAAAAATTATAATTTCGAAGTAGAAGAAAACTTCCTAGAATTAAAAACATCATTTCGTGCTTCTAAAGGGAATGGTAGTCCTAGAATTTGTTTTCTATGTGAATATGATGCTATCCCTAATGATGGACATATAACTGGACATAATCTATTAACTACAACTTCAGTTGCTGCAGCATTAGCATTAAGCTCTATAATTGAAAAGGTCGGTGGTTCTGTTACTATTATAGGTTGCCCTGGAGAATATCTTGGCGGAACTAAATCAGTAATGGTTAAACAAGGTGTTTTTGAAGAAATAGATGTAGTATTAATTGCTCATCCTGATGTTGTTACTTCAGAAAGTGGTAGTTCTTCTGCAATTATTCCACTAAGTATAAAATTCATTGGGCATAGTGGCCTTAGCTTTTTGAATAAAGGTACGTATACTTCATTAGATGGTGTACTTCTAACTTTTAATATATTAAATTCTTTATTAAAAGGATTTCCAGATGATGTTGAAGTAAATTCTATACTTTCAAACGGAGGCTTTACCCCACTTCTATTACCAATCGAATCAGAAGCTAAATTTTATATAAGAGCACCTGAAATGGATATTGCTAGAATAGTGGAAAATAAGCTAAGAGAAATTGCTATTTACGTGTCTAAACTTATAAGAGTACAAAATTCAATTTCATTATATGAGCCTGAAAATGAAGAGCTTATAACAAATAGAGCTTTAAACAGATTATTTAGTCATAATTTAAAAGAGACTGGAATTATTAATATTGATGGACCTAGAGATATCTACTCTGGCTTAAGTTTAGGAGTAGTAAGTAAGACTGTTCCTTGTATCCAACCATTCTTTTCAATAATAGAGGATTCAAGTACACGATATGGAACAAAAGATTTTGCTAAAGCCACAATTTCAGATTATGCTTTTAATGAAGCTCTGAAATCAGCTTTAGCCTTGGCTTTTACAGGCTATGATATCATATCAAAAGAAAATCTTCTATCTGAAGTTAAAAATGAATTCTATAAAAAATAGGCTCTATATAGAGCCTATTTTACACTGTTTCTTTCTTAATTAATTTACATTTTAATTCACCATGTTTAATTATCTTACTTATAAAATTATCACTTGGTTGAAATTTAACTTTTTCTATTTTATCTCCATTTCTATAAACGCAATAATAAGATTTCGTTACTATTCTATTGCATAAATAACTTCTTGTTCTTTTACTACTTTGATATTCTTTAGGCATATCCGATTTTTCCCCTATAAAAAGGACATCAGATATTCTTATACTTTCTAAATTCTTTTCTTCTTTATTTTTTATTAGATTAATAATAAGCTTGTCTGCAATTACTGCATGCTTATAAGAAACAGAGAGGTTTCTCATTTCTCTTGTTATTAAGACTAGTGCAATAACCATTAATGCAACATTAAAAGTATAACCAATTAAATGTTGATTATATTTCGATCTTTCCACAGCTTCAATTACATATAGTATCGCTGTTATCAAAAATAAAATCATTGCTATAACAGGTATCCTTCTTTTTACAACAACTTCTCTATGCATCATTTCCTCATTTATCCCCCATTATGCTGTTACTTCATTGTAACAATAACATTCAGATTATACTAGTTATTATTATTTTTTACCATATCTATATTTTATTAATAATCTTTATATTTCTAGAATTAATAATATTAATAGGCTTTAGTTCATTCAAGTTCAATATTTCTATAAATAGCTTTAATTCTCTCTAATATTTATGAATTAAATTACTTAATATTATTACAAAATCAATTATAAATAGTATAATTATATTGGATATATACTTAAGGAGGTTTAATAATGATACAAATATTTAAGAGCATTAGTGAAAATAATCCTTCACTAAAAGTTTTAGACAATTTAGAACCAGGATGCTGGATAAATATAGTTGCACCATCAGATGAAGAACTTATTTTAATTTCTAAAAAAACTGGTGTACCTCTTTCTTTTTTAAAAGCTCCTTTAGATGATGAGGAAACCTCTCGTATAGATATAGAAGATAATTGTCTGTTAGTAATAGTCGATATACCTTTTACTGAGATGGAGGATAATTCATTGACTTATGATACATATCCTTTAGCAATTATTCATACAGATAAGCAAATTATTACTGTTTGCCTGAAGAATAGCAGAATATTAACAGATTTTATAAATGGTAAAATTAAGTCTTTCTTTTCATTTAAAAAATCTAGATTTATACTACAAATACTAAGTAGAATATCAAATGCATACTTAGTATATTTACGACAAATTGATAAAAAGAGTTTGATGATAGAAAAAAGATTACATAAATCAATGAAAAATAGAGAATTAATTCAACTACATTCTTTGGAAAAATCTTTAGTTTATTTTTCTACTTCACTTAAAGCAAATGAAATAACATTAGAAAAAATGTTAAAGTTAGATTTAATGCAGAAGTATGAAGAAGATCAAGATGTTTTAGAAGATGTAATAATAGAAAATAAACAGGCTATTGAGATGACTGAAATATATAGTAATATACTTGCTAGTACAATGGATTTCTTCGCCTCAGTTATTTCCAATAACTTAAATATAGTGATGAAGGTTTTGGCATCAGTTACAATTCTAATGGCTATACCTACAGTTATTGGCGGTATTTTTGGAATGAACTTTACTAGAATGCCTCTTATTAATAATGAATATGGTTTCGAGATAACTTTAATTTTAACTTTGATTTTAACTTTCGGAACTGCTTACTTACTATATAAAAAAGATATGTTTTCATAAAAATTAGGATATATATTATTTCAATATCAAAAATAATATATATCCTAATTTTTTATTAATCACTTCTATGTATATTTATTTATCTAGTCTAATTCAACCCTACTCTTCAATATCTACTATTATTTATTCATTTATTATTATATGAGTACACAATTATTATCATAATAATATATTAATATATAAATATTATTAAAGTAGGTGCATCTCTTTGTTTAAAACTAAACTTAAAGTACTAACTAAACTTCCTACAATAGGAATTGTAGCTCCAGCATCTCCAGAATCTAAAGAATATATAGATGAAAAAATCTCTATATTTAAAGAATTAGGTTTTAAAATAAAGAAAGGTGAACATTTATATGATAACCTTGGATACTTAGCAGGCAATGATAAAGATAGAGCATCAGACTTAAATTCTATGTTTAAAGATAAAGAAATTAGCGCAATTATCTGTTTAAGAGGTGGTTATGGATCTATTAGAATGGCTCCTTATCTAGATTTAAAAACTATAAAAAGTAATCCTAAACCATTCTTTGGATATAGTGATATAACATTATTACTTAATTATATCTATAAAAGATGTAACTTCCCTACCTTTCATGGTCCTATGATAACTTCTAATTTTAATGATATTGCTACTAAAGAATATTTTTTAAAGATAATCAATCATGATACTACTAAAGTCATTTATGATTTAAATGATATATGTCATTCAGACTATTTGATTTGGAATAATAAAGATTTCAGTGGAAACATAGTTGGAGGGAATCTATCTCTTATCTGTTCTACTATCGGAACTCCTTATGAAATAGAATTTAATAATAATATATTACTTGTTGAAGATGTGAATGAAAGTCCTTATTCTGTGGATAGAATGCTTTCTCAATTGATTTCTTGTGGAAAACTAAAAAAAACTTCTGGAATCCTTATAGGAAACTTTACTAATTGTACTAGTTCAGATAAAAATTTAAATGTAGAAGATATTATAAAAGAGAGGCTTATTCCATTAGGCATTCCTATTCTTTGTGGATTAAATATTGGACATGACTATCCTAATATAACGATCCCTATAGGTAGTAAATTTAAATTTTCTTCTAAAGAAAATTTACTTATTCAAAAAGAAATTATTTTTAAGTAAAAAAAAACTACAAGAAATCTTGTAGTTTTTTACTTGGAGGCGCCACCCGGATTTGAACCGGGGAATAAAGGTTTTGCAGACCTCTGCCTTACCACTTGGCTATAGCGCCATACCTGGTGGCTCGACCAGGAATCGAACCAGGGACACGAGGATTTTCAGTCCTCTGCTCTACCGACTGAGCTATCGA
>NZ_JASCQJ010000045.1:0-28048 GCF_033043255.1 Clostridium lamae
AAGATTTATATTAAACAATATTATAGATTTTCTATCTATGTTTCCTATCATATTAATTAGACAAATTATTTTGAATTTAAATTTAGGAAGAATAGTAGATATAAACATAGAATTAAAGATAATGAAATTAATAGTTTTATTTATTTTAGTTATAAAATTCAAAAATAAAATTAGAGAAGCGGTAAAGGTTAATAAATTCAATTATTTATTAATTATAACAACAATAATAATAGTATTAGGAGCAGTAATAATAGCTTTATTAGAAGAAATGTCATTTGGGGATGCAATATGGTGGAGCTTTGTGACATTTACTACTGTAGGATATGGAGATATATTATTGACTACTAAGCTTGGAAGATTAGTAGCTATAATACTGATGATTTTTGGTATAGGATTTATAGGGGTAACAACTAGCACCATTGCTGCTTATACAATTAATAAGGATATAAGAAAAGTAAGGAGAAGAAGTTTTAAGGATGAAACTATTGAAAGTATTAAGAAAAGAATAGATAACTTAGATAATATCTCTGATGAAGAACTTGACAATATATATAAAACATTAAGGGTTTTAAAGGAAAATAATAAAAATCTTTAATATTTTTATTATTTTAAGTGAAAAATATAGTTATTACGAAAGAGAAGCCTTATATGGAGGATAAAATGAAGAATATATTGAAGATATTTTTGAGAGATATTAAAAGTATAATAAAAAATTGGGTTGTTTTAGTTATTATTGTAGGCCTTATGATATTGCCATCCTTATATGCTTGGTTTAATATCAGAGCATGTTGGGATCCTTATGGGAATACAGGCGGAATAAAGGTAGCCATAGTCAATAAAGATAATGGAGGAAACCTCCAAGATAAGGTCATTAATGTAGGAGATGAACTTGTAGAAAAGCTTAAAGAAAATACAGCTTTAGGGTGGGAATTTGTTTCTGAAGAAGAGGGGAATAGTGGAGTTGAAGAGGGGAAATATTATGCAACAATAATAATTCCTGAAGAATTCACAAGTGAAACATTATCAATAGTAAATAATGAAATTAAAAGACCAACTTTAGTATATAAAGTAAATGAAAAAAGCAATGCTATTGCACCTAAAATTACTGATAAAGGTATTACTACTATAAAATCTCAAGTTGATAGTAATATAATCGAAACAGTAGATGGATTAATATTTATGGTCTTTAATGAGATAGGTGTAAGTATTGAAGGTTCAAAAGATAAGATATTGAAACTAATGAATGGAGTTATTGAATTAAATAATAAAATTCCTGAAATAGAGAGCATAATAAATGAATTGAATGATGGAAGTGCTAAGGCAGAGGATTTAATTTCTAAGGCTAAGGAGAACATACCATTATTACAAGATACATTAAATTCTAGTAATAACTTATTAGTTGATACTAAAAGTGCTCTACAGAAATCGAAGGAAGCATTGGGAGATGTGGCACCAGTTATTAAGTCTGATTTAGAGTTTATAAATACAGGGCTTAATAATTTAGAAGGACTGATAGATACTGTTATTAATATAAATATAGATAAAGATTCGATTCTAAATGGGCTTGATAATCTTAGCGTTAAGATTGGTGAAATAAACGATAGAATCAATGGAATAGTAAAGTCTTTACAACCATTATCTAAGTTTAATGATAATTTAAAAGACGTAGTAAGTGGATTAACTTCGGCAAGTACTAAGTTAAACTCATCGATAGATATAATAAAACAAGTTAGTGATGTAGTTAATAATGCTAAACCTATTGATAAAAGTAAACTTCAAAATCTTAAGTCATTAATTGAAGACAATAAAAATATAGTTTCTAATATAATAAATAACTACGATTCTACATATATTCCTGCTATTAATAATGCTATAGATCAGCTAACTAGTATATCAGATAATAGCATTAAGCTTTTGGATGAAGCAAATTCAGCAATTCCAGATATAAATAGCTTGTTAGATAATTTAAACAATGCACTGAAGCTTGGTAAGGATGATATAGAGAAGTTAAATAATGAAATGCCAATTATTAAAGCAAGTTTGAATGATATCTCTACTAAATTATCGTCTATAAATAATGAAGAGACAATAGATAAGTTATTATCTTTACTAGAAAATGATTGGGAAGCTGTAAGCAAATTTTTAGGAAGTCCTGTTGATATTAAAGAGGAGATTTTATTTTCCATTCCTAATTATGGATCAGCAATGTCACCATTTTATTCAACACTTGCTTTATGGGTAGGAGCATTAATTTTAGTTTCCTTATTAACTACAGAGCCACACGGATTTAAAGAAAAAATAGTCTTTAAACCCTATGAAAAGTATTTTGGAAAGCTATTGACCTTTGGAGTTATAGGAATATGTCAAACATTGATTTTGACTTTAGGAGATATTTATTTATTAAAATGTTATGTTTTAAATAAGTGGTTATTTATAGGAATAAGCCTTTTAAGCAGCATAATATTTGTTTTGATAGTTTATACCTTAGTTTCTATTTTTGGCAATGTAGGGAAGGCTATAGCCGTAATACTTTTAGTTATACAAGTAGCAGGTTCTGGTGGAACATTTCCAATAGAAGTAATGCCGAGTTTCTTTAAAAGAGTAAATCCACTATTGCCATTTACATATTCAATTTCAGCAATGAGGGAAGCAGTTGCAGGAGTTGTTAAATCAAACTTAATTAGAGATCTAATTATGCTTTTAAGTTACGGAATAGTGTTTATATTAATAGGATTATTATTAAAGGGACCTATTAATAAATTTAGCAAGAAATTTATAGAAAAGCTAAATGAAAGTGGACTGATGGGACACTAGAGGGAATGCAGAATGCGTAATGAATAATGCATAATTAATGAAAGAATGAAAGAATGAAAGAATGAAAGAATGAAAGAATGAAAGAATGTAGAATTAATGAAAAATGAAAGAATTAAGGAGGTTTTACTTTGCAAAACTTAAGTTGAATTGTGAAAAACACTATTATTCAAAAATCCTTAAGGATTTTTCACCTTAATTTTTTCATTCCTTAATTTTATAATTCTTTCATTAATAAATTCAGTATTTAATATCTTCGGCTGTTGAAAATGTAAAGTTAGAAGTATTTGTTGAATATTATAAAATGAAAAATTATATATATTAAGATAAGTAAGCCTATTTGGAGGTCATAATTATGAAAAATCGCTTATTTATAGTAGAGGGTGTACCTTGTACTGGAAAAACATCTACTAGTGAATTTATATCAAGCATAATAAGTAAATTAGGGGAAAAGGTATGATATTTCCAGAGGGAACATCTAATCATCTAGCAGATTATAATTTTCATGCTTATATAACAAATGATGATTTAGAGAGATTTTCAGATGCTGAAAAAGTTATATTATTAAGTAATTCAGAGCATAAAAATAATGGGTATGTGATTGCATTAGATAATATTAAAGGTGAGTTGTTTAATAAGATAATTGAATATAAGATATATGATATGCTCCCGTGGGACAAGGAATATCCTATAATGCTTAATAAGTGGGAAGAGTTTAATAAAATAGCAAAGAGTAATGAAAATATCTATGTGTTTGATTGCTGTTTTTTGCAAAATCCACTTTGTGAAACAATGATGAGATTTAATATGAAATTTGAAGATATTAATAATTATATAGTTAATATTTATAAACTTATTGAAGAGCTTAACCCAGTAGTAATATATCTTAAAAATACCAATATAAAAGAGCGTATACAAGAGGTTTCAAAAGAGAGAGAAGAGAAATGGCTTAATGAAGTGATTAAATATCATACTTTACAGGGATATGGTAAAAGTTCTGGATATGAAGGTTTTCATGGATATGTAGAATGCTTAAAGGCGAGACAGGAAATAGAATTATCTATTTTAAATAATCTAGATATAGATAAAATTATAATTGAAAATCCATTTGATGATTGGTATGAAACACATAAAAAGATTAAGAGTTTTATATATAAAACTGGTGAATATAATTATTAATATTAAATAAAAGAAATACCGTATTATCTAATAAAGAATAAACGGTATTTTTTAGTTGGTAATTTCAATATTTTACTATAATCGCCATATATAAGTATGTATTTATAATCTTTTTGCATATGTAGAAAATGTAAATTTATCTGGTCTATGTCGTGACTCTGTGTATTCAAATAATGTTCCATCTTCTAGATAAACATAGTTTTTAATTATAGCAACTAAGTTATATCCTTTTAGCTTTAGAAGTTTTTTATCTAGTTTGCTAACATCTTCTACAGAAACTATTTTTTGAGCTCCTGCAATTTTTAAATTAAGGTTATTTTCTATATAATCATAAATTGAATTGCTTGCAATATCTTCAGTTAGATTTTTAATTACATCTTTTAAAAAGTAATTTATATCTAATATACTTTCTTCTTCATCTATAATTCTAGTCCTTTCTACATAGAAGACTTTTGATCCTAAAGCAAAACCAGTTTTCTTTGAAAGTTTCTCATCTATTATAATTTCCTGAAAACTATTAACATTAGTTAAGTAACTTATATTATTATTTAATGAAGCTTCTTTAAAACTTTGTAAGCCACCAACTAAAAATTTAAGTTGCTGCTTTTCTAAAACAAATACACCTTTTCCATGTACGCTAGCGACCAACCCTTCAAATGATAATTGATTTATAGCCCTTCTAACGGTATTTCTACTAACACCAAATAAAGAAGTTAATTCATTTTCAGAAGGTAGTTTTTCACCAGCTTTATATTCATCACTTAAAATTTTATTTTTTATATAATCGTATATTTCTGTATATTTCACCATTTTCATTTAAGATAAAATCTCCTTCGAACCGTTGTATAGAATTATTATAGCATTAAAGGTAAAAATATAATAGAAAAAGTAAAACAAACTTGTTTAAACAACTATTGACACACTTGTTTAAACAAGATATAATGAAATCGTAAACAATGATTGAATTATAAATAAGTATTAAGGGGAGATAAAGATGGTAACTTTTAAACAAGAGGCTTTAGACTTATTAGAGCTTATAGGTGGGAAAGAGAATATTGCAAGTGCAAGTCACTGTGTAACTAGACTAAGATTCGTTTTAAAAGACGAAAAAGTTGCTAAGGAGAAGGCAAAGGAAATCGAAAAATTACCAAGCGTTAAAGGAACTTTTATGAACGCAGGTCAATTCCAAGTTATAATTGGAAATAATGTACAAGCTTTTTATAATGATTTAGTTGAAGTGGCAGGATTGAAAGTGCAATCAAAGGAAGAAGTTAAAAAGGCTGCTCAAAAGAATATGTCTTTACTTCAAAGAACTATTGCTGGACTTGCTGAAATATTTATTCCTATTTTACCAGCTATTATTACAGGAGGTCTTATTTTAGGCTTTAGAAATGTTATTGGGGACTTAGCTATATTTGGTGATGGAACACAAACTTTAACTTCATTACATCCAATATTAGCAGAGATTCATAGCTTCTTGTGGATATTAGGTGAAGCTATATTCCACTTCTTACCTGTGGCAGTAACATGGTCAACAGTTAAGAAATTTGGTGGTTCAGAAATTCTTGGTATAATTCTAGGAATCACATTAGTATCACCACAATTATTAAATGCCTATGGTTATGCAGAAGCAGTACAAAACGGAGCAGTTCCATTTTGGAATTTTGGATGGTTTACAATAGATAAGGTTGGATATCAAGCTCAAGTAATTCCAGCAATGTTATCTGGTATTGTATTAACTAAAATTGAGCTTTCACTTAAGAAGGTTATACCAGATGTATTAAAGATGATTGTAATTCCATTTACAACTCTTTTAGTTACACTTTTATTGTCGTATATAATAATAGGACCAATTGCAAGAGAACTTGGTAATTACGTTGCATTTATCTTTAACTACTTATTAACTGGTCCATTTAAGATATTTGGAGCAATAATCTTTGGATTACTTTATGCACCATTGGTTATTACAGGACTACATCATACATTTATTGCTGTAGATTTACAATTAATAGCGAATGGTGGAACTATGATATGGCCACTTATTGCATTAAGCAATATTGCACAAGGTGCTTCAGCAGTAGCAATGTTAATAATATATAAAAAGAATGCGAAGATAAAATCTATAGCAGCATCAGCAGGTATATCTGCATGGTTAGGTGTTACTGAACCAGCGATGTTTGGTATTAATTTAAAATATAAATTCCCATTTATAGCAGCTATAATTGGATCAGCAGCTGCAGCAATAGTTTCAATATTATCAGGAGTATTAGCTAATTCAATAGGTATAGGTGGATTGCCTGGATTCTTAGCTATTCAACCTCAATATTGGGTACCATTTATAATAGCAATGGCAGTAGCTGTTATAGTTCCTATAGTATTGACATTTATATTCAATAAGAAATTTGGAGCAAATGTTGAAGAAATAGAAACTGAAGAATAGAAAAATAATTGGAGCTGTTTATGACAGCTCCATAAATTTAAGAGGTGAATAAATTGAATAATAATAATTGGTGGAAATCAGCAGTTGTTTATCAAATATATCCTAAGAGTTTTAAGGATAGCGATGGAGATGGAATCGGAGATTTAGTTGGAATAATAGAAGAATTAGATTACTTAAAAGATTTAGGGGTGAAGGTATTATGGCTTACACCTATATATGTATCACCTCAAAATGATAATGGATATGATATAGCAGATTATTATAATATAGATCCTATGTTTGGCGATATGGATGATTTTAAAAGATTATTAGAAGAAACCCATAAAAGAGATATGAAATTAGTTTTAGATATGGTTGTAAATCATACATCAACTGAACATCATTGGTTTAAGGAAGCGATTAAGGATGTTAATAGCCCATATCATGATTTTTATATTTGGAGAGATAAAGCTAATAATTGGCAGTCTAAGTTCGGGGGTTCAGCTTGGGAGTATGTTGAAAGCCTAGATAAACATTATTTACATTTATTTGATGTTACTCAAGCCGATTTAAATTGGGAAAACCCTAATCTTAGAGAAGAAATATTTAAAATGATGAGATTTTGGTTAGATTTAGGTGTAGATGGATTTAGATTAGATGTTGTTAATCTTTTATCTAAGGATACAAGATTTTTAGATGATGATTTTACATCAGCTACTAGAGATGGTAGAAGATTTTATACAGATGGTCCTAAGATACATGAATATTTAAATTTAATGAATAAAGAAGTTTTCTCAAAGTATGAGGGAATTATGACAGTAGGAGAAATGTCTTCCACTACAATAGATAATTGTATAAGATATACTAATCCAGAGAATGAAGAGTTAGACATGACTTTTAATTTTCATCATTTAAAAGTAGATTATCCTCAAGGGGATAAATGGAAATTAGCTCCTTTTGATTTTGATATGTTAAAAAAATTATTATTTGAATGGCAAGTTGAAATGGAAAAAGGAAATGGATGGAATGCATTGTTTTGGTGTAACCATGATCAACCAAGAATAGTATCTAGATTTGGAAATGATAGTTTATATAGAGAAGAATCATCAAAAATGTTAGCAACTACAATACATTTAATGAGAGGGACTCCTTATATTTATCAAGGTGAAGAAATAGGAATGACTAATCCGAACTTTAATGATATCGAGGATTATAAAGATGTAGAATCTATAAATGCTTATAATATTTTATTAGAAAATGGAATTGAAAAAGAAAAGGTACTAGATGTATTAAAGAATAGATCAAGAGATAACTCTAGAACACCTATGCAATGGAATAATGAAAAAGAAGCAGGGTTTACAACTGGAACTCCTTGGATAAAAGTAGCTGATAACTACAATGAAATCAATGTTGAATTAGAGAGAGCTAAAGATAATTCAATATTAGATTATTATAAGAAACTAGTAGAGTTAAGAAAAAATAATAAAATAATTTCTGAAGGAAAATTTATTCCTATATTAGAAGAGCATTCAAAGATAATAGCTTATATTAGAGAATTAAATGGGAAGAAAATATTAGTTGTTTGCAATTTTTATGGAGAAAAGACAATGGCATCTTTAAAAGACATTCAAATTTCAGGCTATAATACTATTTTAAGTAATTCAGATGAAAATAAATTCCAAGAAGAAAATTTATTTTTAGCACCATATGGAGCAATAGTATTAGAATTAAATAATTAAAAAATTAAAGAATGAAAGAAGTAATTGATTTGATAATTACTTCTTTATTTTTTTGTATATTAATAATTTATTTAATATAATTGAATTTCTAAACTAAATTATAATTAAATATAAAAGCCTTTAATATTGACTTAGTTGAAAATAAAGTCTATAATTCACCTATTATGTAATAAAAGAGGGAATTTTATGAATAAGAAAAATATGGTTATTTATGAGTTAAGGAGTATAT
The DNA here is from genome assembly GCF_033043255.1 of Clostridium lamae. NCBI lineage: Bacteria > Bacillati > Bacillota > Clostridia > Eubacteriales > Clostridiaceae > Clostridium > Clostridium lamae. Next base: position 8,378 of record NZ_JASCQJ010000045.1, read on the forward strand.
CAAATCTTATTAAGAGATGTATCTATAAATCAGCAGTAAATGCTAAGTGTGATCAATTTTCTGAAATTCAAGGAATGATTATTAATTACCTTAGTAATAATAAAGACAAAGATATATTCCAAAGGGATATTGAAGAGATTTTCACTATAAGAAGATCTACAGTTACTGGGATTCTTCAATCAATGGAAAAAAATAATTTAATCAAAAGAGAAAGTGTACCTGATGATGCAAGACTGAAAAAAATAGTTCTTACTGAATTCGGTGAAAGAATTAATATCCATATTATAAAAGCAATGGATGATTTTGAAGATAAAATAACAAAAGGTATATCAGATGAAGACCTAGATAAGTTTATTGATATCATTAATAAACTAAAAAAGAATATTGAATAGATTTTTTAGTTAAAATAGTTAGGCACCTTACAATAAGGTACCTAACAATAATATAAATACTATATGTTAGTAAAACAATAAAAGGAGAAAAAACATGTTAAAAATATTTAAGTATTTAAAATCAAAAGACTGGTTATTTATATTAATTAGCTTAGTGTTTATAGTAATTCAAGTTTGGCTTGATTTAAAACTACCTGATTATATGTCAGATATAACAAAGCTAGTACAAACTCCAGGATCTGAAATGTCTGAAATCTTGAAGGCTGGAGGATTCATGCTTTTATGTGCATTTGGTAGTTTAATAGCAACTGTTATAGTTGGATATTTTATTTCTGGCATAGCAGCTGGACTTTCAAGAACTTTACGTTCTAATGTATTTAGAAAAGTTGAATCATTTTCAATGAATGAAATAAATAAATTTTCTATTCCTAGTTTAATAACTCGTTCAACAAATGATATAACACAAATTCAAACAATAATAGCTATGGGACTTCAAGTTATAATCAAAGCACCAATAACAGCTATTTGGGCTATAACAAAAATTTCAAGTAAAAGTTGGCAATGGACAACAGCAACTGTAGTAGGTGTAGTTGCATTAATTTTAGTTGTAACAATAGTATTTTCATTAGCATTACCTAAGTTTAAAATAATACAAATTCTAACAGATAATTTAAATAGAGTTTCAAGAGAAAATCTAACAGGAATTAGAGTAGTTAGAGCTTATAATGCAGAAGAATATCAAGAAAATAAATTTAAAGATGCAAATAATACAATAACAAAAACTAATTTGTTTATAGGAAGAACTATGGGGATGTTAATGCCTTCAATTCAAATAATAATGAGTGGTTTAACACTAGCTATTTATTGGATAGGAGCTTATTTAATAAATAATGCTGCTGGAATGGATAGAGTTAATGTATTTAGTGACATGATAGTGTTCTCTTCTTATGCAATACAAGTAGTTATGGCATTTATGATGTTAGTAATAGTATTTATAATGCTGCCTAGAGCACAAGTAGCGGCTAATCGTATTAATGAAGTATTAGAAACTCCACTTACAATAAAAAATGGAACACGTACATCAGATGAAAAAAATAGCGTTGGTGAAATTGAATTTAAAAACGTTAGCTTTAAATATCCAGATGCAGATGTTTCAACTGATTATGTTTTAGAAAATATAAGCTTTAAAGTGAATAAAGGTGAAACTGTAGCATTTATAGGATCAACAGGTTCAGGTAAATCAACATTAATTAACTTAATCTCAAGATTTTACGATGTAACTTCAGGTGAAGTATTAGTTAATGGAGTAAATGTAAAAGAATATGATAAGAATTATTTAACAAATAAATTTGGATATGTTTCACAAAAAACAACAATGTTTAGTGGAACTGTAGAATCAAACGTTTCTTATGGAGATAATGGAAAGCAAAAACAAGGAATAGAATCAGTTAAGAAAGCTGTTGCAATTGCTCAAGGGAAAGATTTTGTAGAAAAACTTGAAAAGCAATATGAAAGTAAAGTTTCTCAAGGAGGAACAAATCTTTCAGGGGGGCAAAAACAACGTTTATCAATAGCTAGAGCTATTCATAGAGATCCTGAAATCTATATTTTTGATGATTCATTCTCTGCTTTAGACTATAGAACTGATAGAGTATTAAGATCAGTATTAAATAAGGAAACTAATGGTGTAACTAAACTTATCGTTGCTCAAAGAATTGGTACAATTAAAGAAGCGGATAAGATAGTTGTATTAGATGAAGGAAAAATAGTTGGAATAGGCAAACATAAGGAACTTCTAAAAACTTGTGAAGTGTATAAAGAAATAGCATACTCACAACTTTCAAAGGAGGAGCTTGAAGATGAATAGACATGGTGCACCAGCAATGGGAGGCAAACAACAAAAAGCAAAAGATTTAAAAGGAACATGGATTAAACTTTTAAAGTACTCAAATTCCTATATAGCATTGATGATAATAGCTGTTATATGCGCTATAGGAGGAACGGTATTTACAATATTAGGGCCTGATAAAGTGAGAGAAATAACAAATTTAATTATGCAAGGCATAATGACTGAAATTGATTTAAGTGAAGTTAGTAGAATAGGTATGATATTAGTAGTATTCTATTTATCAGGTTCATTACTTTCTTATGGTCAACAATTTATATTAACAACAGTAACTCAAAAGATAGCTAATAAGTTACGTAAAGATATTTCAGAAAAAATGAATAAGCTTCCATTAAAGTATTTTGATTCAACTAGTCATGGAGATATTTTAAGTCGTGTAACTAATGATGTTGATACAATTGGACAAAGTATGAACCAAAGTATTGGAACTTTAGTTTCATCTATAATTTTATTTGCTGGTTCATTAATAATGATGTTTAAAACAAATATTTTAATGAGCATAGCTGCTATAGTAGCTACAATTATTGGTTTTGCTCTTATGATACTTATAATGGGCAAATCACAAAAATACTTCTCTTCTCAACAAAAAGAACTTGGAAAAATAAATGGGCATATTGAAGAAATATACTCTGCTCATAATATAGTTAAAGTTTATAATGGTGAAAAAAGTGCTATAGATAAGTTTGAAGAAACTAATACTAGACTATATGAAAGTGCTAGAAACGCACAATTCTTATCAGGACTTATGATGCCAGTTATGGCTTTTGTAGGAAACCTTGGATATGTAGCAGTTTGTGTAGTTGGTGCTACTCTTGCCTTTAATGGTAAAATAGAATTTGGTGTTATAGTAGCCTTTATGATATATATAAGATTATTTACTCAACCATTATCACAACTAGGTCAAGCAGCAACAAGTTTACAATCTGCAGCAGCAGCATCAGAGAGAGTATTCGATTTCTTAGCTGAAAAGGAACTTGAAGATGAGTCAAATAAGATAAAAGTTTTAGAAAATGTTAAGGGAAATGTTGAGTTTAAAAATGTTAGATTTGGATATGATCCAGATAAAATGATAATAAAGAATTTTTCAGTTAAGACTAAAGCCGGTCAAAAGGTTGCCATAGTTGGACCAACAGGGGCTGGTAAAACTACTATAGTGAATTTACTTATGAGATTTTATGAATTAAACTCAGGACAAATATTAATAGATGGTGTGGATACTAAAACTATTACAAGAGAAAATGTTCATGATTTATTCTGCATGGTACTTCAAGATACTTGGTTATTTGAGAGTACAGTAAGAGATAATATAGTTTATAACAAAAAAGGTGTGTCAGATGAAGAGATAATTAAAGCTTGTAAAGCAGTTGGAATTCATCACTTTATAATGACTTTACCTCATGGTTACGACACTATATTAGATGATAAGACAAATCTTTCAGCTGGACAAAAGCAACTTATAACGATAGCAAGAGCTATGATTGAAAATGCTCCTCTTCTAATATTAGATGAAGCAACAAGTTCAGTAGATACAAGAACGGAAATATTAATTCAAGAAGCTATGGATAAGCTTACTGTTGGTAGAACATCATTTGTTATTGCCCATAGATTATCTACTATCAAAAATGCAGATTTAATATTAGTAATGAATGACGGAGATGTTATTGAAAGTGGAAATCATGTAGAATTACTTGAAAAGGGTGGATTCTATGCTGACCTTTATAATAGTCAGTTTGAATCTTATGAAGAATAAAGTAATTAATAGATAGAATTAAGTAAAGGAGTATATTTATATCTTTAAATATACTCCCTTTATTTTTTATAAAATATCTTTAATAATTAAGTCTATTTCTGATATTTCTTTATCTGTGTATGTAATAATATCATAATCATAAGAATAATCATCTAGAGCTCTTTCTGTTGAATGATTATTTTGCTCAGATGTTAAATTATTTTTATAATCAACTCTAGTAATATGAATTGATATTGTTCTTCCTATATTTTTTAAACATTCTATTTCTCTTGGGAATCTTGCATCTGGAATGATAGCAATATCAAAATCATCTTTAACTAGGTTAAGTATTCTAAGTAGCTCATTGATTACAAACAATTCATCTTGAGTTCTCATTTTGTCACCTAATTTTTGAAGTATATCTCTTCCAACTTCATCCTTAAGGCCATTCCAATTATAAACTTGGGTAGCCACCATTTTTAAATAGTCCGCATAATGAATTATAAATACTCTTTTCCCATTAGCCTCAAGAATATTTTCAAGCTTATTTGCAAGTGTGTCTTTACCATGTCCAGCAGGGCCAGAAATTGATATGCATTTCATTAATAGCATCTCCTTTTCTTTTGATATTAATTTTCCTTAAAGATTATAACATAATATAATAATTATATATTGAAAAATATAATATAATAAATTAAAATATATATTATAGATTTGCAGATGTGGCGGAATGGCAGACGCATCATCTTGAGGGGGTGACGGGGGAATCCTCGTGCGGGTTCAAGTCCCGCCATCTGCACCATAAAAAAACTGTTTCAATTAATACTTGAAACAGTTTTTTTTTACTTTTCAGGAATTTATAAAAAGATTACCATGTGAATAACTTTTTATAAATTCCTTCCTTCAGTGTACAAATAGATAAATAGCATATGAGTGCGACTTGGAGCGTATGCGACGGAGCAACGAATATGCTATTTATCTATTTTTTACTTTAAGGAAATTAAGTTATTTGGTAATAGCACTAAACCAATAAATGATAAAGAAATAAATAATATACTTACTATTAAAAAAATTTTTATACAAGGATTTTTGGTAAATCTTAAAACATAACTTTCTTTTGGATTGCTTGGGTTATAATAAACGGCTAATTCACTGCCTATTGGAAATTTATCTATTAATATATTTCTAGAAACATGAGCATTTTTACTAATAACTAAATTGGTGTCTAAAAAGTTATTTTCAATTTCTGGATTAATATTCTTAAATGATGATGATTTAGTAATAATCCAGCTATATTTTAAACGTTGATTATAAGTTACATCATTTACAATATATTCAACGATAGGATAGTATACACCTTTGTTACCCAATAATGTGTACTTAGTAACTTTACCAATTACAATTTGATTAGCTCTTTCTAAAATATTCTTATCTCTATTCTTAAAAAATAGTGTTAATATCAAAAAAATTATCCCTTCAATAAAAAATATAAGAAAAAATAAAATGCTTGTTTTCATAAATCCTCCCACCTTTCTATAACAATTTTAACATATAATTACAAAATTTATCCTTACAATAAAATAAACTTAATATGCAATCACTTTTTATTATTAGTAATCAATATAAAGATACTTTACCTATGATTCACGATTTGTGACTTAGTTCGGTCATTATTTTCGCACCTATGGCAGTCATAGGTATTTTTTTTGAAGGGGAGATATTTGAAAGAATAACTACTCCAATCTTCTTTTTTTTATTAAATGCAATATAGCTATTAAAATTACTCGTTCCTCCGTTATGCCAGATAATATTATTTTTTGTGTCAATAATCCAAGCCATTCCTATTTTATCCATATTTATATTCATTTTTTCATACATAAAATTATTAGAATTTATAGCTTTGAATTCTTTGCTAGTATTATTTATATAATCTGTATTTGAAGCCATATATAAATCTAAATATTTTGCCATATCTTCTATATTAGAGATGATTGCTCCTGCTGGAATATATCCATCATCTTGCTTCCAGTTCCAATAACCTTTTAAATTTCCATTGCAAGTAGCAACTTTTGTATTTTCAAGATTTAAATCATTCACAATAAACTCGTTCATTAGAGTAACAAAGTCTTTGTTATAAACTTTTTCTAAAACTAGTCCTATAACAGAAATGCCAAAATTTGAATATTTAAATTTATAATCTTTATTTTCTAAATCAATATTTTTTACTGAGTTTAGTATATTTTCTTTGCTAATACCATAAAAATCATTATCTTCACTAAATTGATTATTTATCATTTGTTTATCAAAATAATAGGATTTATAGCCGGAAGTATGAGTTATAAGTCTTTCTATTGTAGGATAATACTTATCTTTATCAATATCTAAATATTTACTAATAGAATCGGTAATACTTATTTTGTTTTCACTTATAGCCTTTGAAAGAATTAGAGATACGAAAGTTTTACTAATTGAGCCAATTTCATAATCATATTTTGTATAATCTTCTTGTTTTCCATCTTTACCATAAGTTTTATAATCTATTTCTCCATCTTTTATTATAGCTACGGAAATTTTAGTATTATCATCATCTTTAGTTACGTATTTTATCATATCATTTGAACTCATATTCCCTAACTGATTTAATTGATAGATTTTGTAGATAAATATTATTATTCCAATTAAAATAACTATTCCTAACAAAATTAAAATAACTTTTAAAATCATTTTTTTCACTCCAATACAACTCCAATATAAATTACTATTTTGTAATTAGTTATTAATATAAATATATCACTAATTTTCAATATATTACCTGAATTTAGAAGTTATATCACAATTTATTTAGTTATTGATATTTAGATTTTTTTATTTCGCGTATTATACAGTCCATATTTAACCTCCAAGTACAAATATGTGAATATTATATGAGTATTAATAAAATTAAACATTTCAATATTTACTTAAAATTAATAATAGAACTTTATGGTATAATTAAGTTAATTTTATGAATATTACATAAACTCTGAATTATATTGTATATATAAGGTCTACATAGAAAAAGAGGATAGATTTCTTTGTATAATGGGTTTATGGAAGAATGGGAGGAAAACAAATGAAATTAACAAAAGTATTAGGAATTAAATATCCTATAATTCAAGGAGCTATGGCTCAAATTGCAACAGCTGACCTAGCTTCAGCAGTATCTAATGCAGGTGGCTTAGGAGTTATTGCTAGTGGAGGTTTTACACCAGAGAGAATAAGAGAAGAAATTAGAAGGTGCAAAGAATTGACAGACAAGCCTTTTGGAGTAAATGTAATGCTCATGCATCCAGATAAAGAGGAAATAGCAAGAATTGTTGTTGAAGAAAATGTTAAAGTGGTTACAACAGGAGCAGGATCACCAGCACCATATATGAATATGTGGAAGGAAGCTGGAATAATTGTTATACCAGTAATACCGAATGTAAAGATTGCTAAGAAAATGGAAGCAATAGGTGCTGATGCATTAGTAGCAGAAGGGACAGAAGCAGGTGGACATGTAGGGGAGAGCACTACTTTAGCTCTAGTTCCACAAATTGTTGATGCTGTTAATATTCCAGTAGTGGCAGCAGGTGGAATAGCAGATGGAAGAGGAATAGCAGCTGCATTTGCATTAGGAGCACAAGGAGTTCAAGTGGGGACTAGATTTATAGCAACATATGAGTGTCCTGTTCATGAGAATTTTAAAAATGCAATTTTAAACTGTGGAGATGCAGATACTGTAGTTACAGGTAGAACACTAGGAGCACCTGTAAGAGGGATAAAAAATCCTATGACAATAAAGTTCTTAGAGTTAGAAAAAAAGGCGGCTAGTAGAGATGAGTTTGAAGAGTTAGGAACAGGAGCACTTAGGAAAGCAGCTATAGATGGTGATATGGAAAATGGATCTGTAATGACAGGTCAAATTTCAGGGATTATAAATAAAATTACATCTGTGGAAGAAACTATAGAATCTATGCTTTCAGAGGCCGATGAAGTGTTTAATTCCATAGGAAAAATAAAGCTTAGATAAGTACTAATCAAGGAATTTTAAATTAAAATTTAAGAGTCTATAAAACAAGGGAGCTGTTGCAACAGCACCTTTATTATTTATAGAAATAGGGTATATTTTATTTAATATGTTAGTTTATGGAAGGAAACTGTTATGAATAAAGAAATGAAAAAGAATGCAGATAGATTTACTGGTTTTGCTGACACCTATGAAAGTGCTAGACCTACTATGCCTAAATATCCTATAGATATTATTATAAGATATCTAGGTAAGAAACCAAATAATGTTGTTGATTTAGGATGCGGGACAGGCTTATCAACAAAAGTATGGAATGATTCATGTGAGCAAGTTATTGGTATAGAACCTAGTTTAGATATGCTTAAGATAGCTAAAGAAAAACAGAATAATAAAATTAAATTTATTAATGAATATGCCAATAATACAGGACTAGAAAGTGAATTTACTGATGTTGTTGTCTGCTCTCAATCATTCCATTGGATGGAGCCTAGTTCTACATTAAAAGAAGTTTATCGTATATTAAAGAAAGGTGGTATTTTTGCAGCTATAGATTGTGATTGGCCGCCAGTATCAGTATGGCAAGCAGATAAGGCGTATAATGATTTATATAAAAAAGTTAAAATGATTGAAGCTGATTCACCTGATATAAAGGATACATTTATTAGATATTCAAAAGATAGACATCTTGAAAATATAGAACAAAGTGGATATTTTAACTATGCAAGAGAAATACTCTTTTCAAATAGGGAAAAATGCAATGCTGAAAGGTATATTAATTTAATTTTAAGCCAAGGTAGTACACAGATGATATTAAAAAAACAGCCTACTTTAATTCAAGATGATATTCAAAGTTTTAAAAATGAAATCTATAAAATATTTGAAAATAAGGAGTTTGAAATAGATTTTTCATATTGTATGCGTATAGCAGTTAAATAAAATTACATATGTGAAAGAGTCTATAGAAACTGTGATTTCAGAGGTAAATGAAGTGTTGAGTATAGCATTGTTATATAGTAGTTAAATGAGGGGGTGGGATTAATAAAATGGAATTAAATATAAAGAAAATTAATTATAAAGAAGCAAAAGAAATTTCAAAATGGATTTATAATGAGCCATATACAATGTATAGCATGGATGGAAGTGATGATTGCATAGATGAAATTCTTAATGAAATGTATTTTTCTGCTTTTGATAAAGAAAATAATCTTATAGGTTACTATTGCTTTGGAGAGTCGGCTAAGGTTCCAACAGGAAATGAATTTGGAGTTTATGATTGCAAAGATAGTATAGATATTGGTTTAGGGATAAAACCAATATTATGTGGGCAAGGATTAGGGCTTAAATTTTTATGTGAAGGAATAAACTTTGCTAAGAATAAGTTATTGGCTAAAAGGATTCGTTTAACAGTGGCAAGTTTTAATCAAAGAGCAATTAAAGTATATAAACGAGCAGGGTTTGTAAAAGTTCATTCATTTGAAAGAATTGCAGAGGCGGGAAGAACTGATTTTCAGGTTATGATTAAAGAATTATATTAAATAATATACTTTTGAAGGGGTAAGACATGGGGAGTTTTGGATTTTCTTATATTGGATTGATTTATTTATTAATGCTTTTTATTCCAAACATAATTTGGACAAAAAATATGCCTATAGGTTATAACGAAATAATGACAGAAGAGAATAAAATACTATTAATATTTGAAAGAGTTGGTCAATTTGCTGTAAGTTGTTTAGCAGTAATATTTACAAACTTTAATATCAACAATTTATCTATATGGAGCCTTTGGTTACTATCATCCTTTAGTATTATGATATTATATGAAGTTTGCTGGGGAAGATATTTTAGAAGTAGTCGTACTTTAAAAGATTTTTACGGAAGTTTTCTTGGTATTCCAGTTCCACTTGCAAGTTTACCTATAATGGGATTCTTACTTCTTGGCATATATGGGAAGGTAGTATGGATGATTATAGCTATATCAATTCTTGGAATTGGTCATATAGGCATACATTTGCAGCACCTAAATAATATTAAGGTGAATAATAGATGAGCTTATTGTTATAATATGCATTGGAAAGGTACATTATATATAGTATAAGGTTAGATTTATAATCTACTTAAATGTAAATATTTATTCCGATTAAAGCCGTATAAGAACTATCGGGTATAGAAATTCCCTTCTTGATATACTTTTTTATGAAAGGAGGTCATATTTATGGATTCGCTAAGACAAATGAATTTGGCAATGAAGTATATTGAAGATAATTTAATAGAAACAATCGATTTTATGAAATTATCTCAAATAGCAGCATGTTCAGAGTATCATTTTAGGAGGATGTTTTCATTTTTATCTGGGATGTCACTGAATGAATATATAAGACTTAGAAGGTTAACTTTAGCAGCTACTTTATTACAAAATAAAAATAATAGGGTTATAGATATTTCATTAATGTTAGGTTATGAATCACCAGATTCATTTACAAAGGCTTTTAGAAACTTTCATGGGATTACACCATCTAAGGCAAGAGAAAGCAATGCATCCTTAAAAGCATTTCCACCTATGACTTTCCAATTAAAAATTCAAGGAGGAATAGAAATGAATTATCGTATTGTTGAAAAAGAAGGATTTAAAGTTGTTGGTGCAAAGAAGAGGATTACTCTTATTTATGAAGGGGTAAATCCTCAAATGGATTCTATGTTTGAGGGGTTGTCTATAGAAGATTTTAAGGAATTAAAACAGTTATCAAATATAGAACCAAGTGGAATAATATGCGTATCAGCTAATTTTGATGGGGAAAGAGTAGAAGGATCAAAAATAGATCAATATATTGGAGTAGCTACAAATAAGTCTGTAGACGGTAAATGGAGTGTTTTAAATGTAGAAGCAAGTACATGGGCAGTGTTTACAGTAGTAGGTGATTTCCCAAATACACTTCAAGATACTTGGGCTAGGATATATTCTGAATGGTTTCCTACATCAGGTTATGAATCAACAGGTGGTCCTGAAATACTTTGGAATGAAGGTCCAGACACAAGCAAAAAAGATTTTAAAAGTGAAATTTGGATACCAGTAGTAAAATCTAATAATAATTTGTAAATATATTATAGATTCTAAGAGTTTATAATACAAACATCATTATATTTATAATATAATATGTAATATAGAGAGAATAAAATATTCTAGACTACATTTCTATCAAGTAATTATAGAGTGTAGTCTTTTTAATATATGTTAAAGAATAGAACTCTTATATGTCCACTTTTTAATATAAATAAATTAGGGTTGGGTGATAATATGAAGGGAAATAGGTTATTTGAAATAATATATATTTTATTAGATAAGAAGAATGTTAAGGCAAAAGAGTTAGCAGAGCATTTTGAAGTATCACAAAGAACTATTTATAGAGATATAGAAGATTTATCTCAGGCTGGGGTTCCTATTTATATGACTAAAGGTAAAGGTGGAGGAATAAGTCTTTTATCTGACTTTATATTAAATAAAACAGTTTTATCACAAGAAGAAAAGAAAGAAATATTAACAGCTATGCAAGGTCTTAATGCTGTTAACCAAAATGAGTTTAATGGGGCATTATCTAAATTAAGTTCATTTTTAGGAGGCAATAATGAAAATTGGATAGAAGTTGATTTTTCAAATTGGGATAAAAATAATGACTTAGGAGATAAATTCACATCTATAAAGAACTCTATAATAAATAAAAATTTGATATCCTTTGAGTATTATAATTCTAAGGGAGAATTACTAGAGCGAAGTGTTGAACCATTGAAATTAGTCTTTAAAAGTCAAGGATGGTATTTATATGCCTATTGTAAGAAAAGAGAAGATAACAGATTCTTCAAGCTTACAAGAATGAGTAATATAAAGACTACTTTAGAAAAGTTTACTAGAACTGCTCCTAATAAATTATTTTCAGAGGAAGGTATAGGATATTCTAATAAATTAATACATCTTAAATTAAGAGTAAATAAGAATCTAGGCTTTAGGATATATGATGAATTTCAAAATCATTCTTTAGATGATAATGGTGATTTTATAGTTGATTTAGATTATCCATCAGGGGATTGGCTATTTGGATATCTAATGTCTTTTGGGGAAAATATAGAAGTTCTTAAACCCTTACATATAAGAGAGGAAATAAAAAAAAGACTAATATCTGCTTTAAATAAATATTAATATGACAGAATGGTGTCATATTAAAGTGTATATAATATAACTATAGTTACTGAATATAGAAGTTTAATATTAACTTTTAGACTATAGATTATTTATATAATTGGAGGTAGATTATGAATATAATATTAGGTTCAACAGGACAAATAGGTTCTATGCTTGTTCAAAACTTATTAGAAAAAGGTGAGAAAGTTAGGGCGGTTGTTAGAGATGAAGTTAAAGCTGAAAATTTAAAAAAGATTGGGGCAGAAGTTGTAACTGCAGATTATTTTGATGTAGATGCATTAAAAAAGGCCTTCAATGGAGGAAAAACAGTTTTTCTATTAACTCCTGAAAATCCAGAAAGTAACAATTTTTTAATAGATACAAAAAAAATCATAGATAATTATAGAGATGCAATTTTATCATCAAGTATAACAAAGATTGTTGGGTTGTCATCAATGGGTGCACATAATAAAGACAATACTGGTAATCTTATGGCTTCATATATGTTAGAAAATGCATTTTTAGATTTAGATATTAAGCAGGTGTTTGTAAGGCCAGCATATTATTTTAGCAATTGGATTGGATATATAGATTTAATTAAGGAATATGGAATTCTTCCAACCTTCTTTCCTATTAATATGAGTTTACCAATGATTTCACCAATAGATGTTTCTAAGTTTTTATCAGATGTTATTGTTAATGAAGAATATAAAGAAAGAGTATATGAGATTACAGGTCCAAAGGCTTATAGTCCATTAGAAATAGCAGAAATATTTGAGAAAACTTTAAATAAAGAAGTTAACTTACAGCTAATATTGCCAGAAGAGTGGGAGAAAACCTTATTAGAATCAGGATTTACAAAAGATTCAGCAGAAAATCTTATACTTATGACAAAGGCTACTATTGATGGAAAAGGTGAAAGTGGGATGAAAAATATAATTACTTTGTCAATGGATTTTAAAGAATATTTAGAAAATGTATTGCAAAAAGTACTTATAAAATAGTCTTTTTAAATATAAAAGAAAAGTTAGGGGAGAATTAAGATGGAAAAATTAGATTATAAAAAAGCTTTTAAGGATTTATATTTACCTAAAACACAACCTATGGAAATAACTGTGCCTGCAATGACCTTTATAATGGTAGATGGAAAGGGAAATCCAAATGATAAGGATGGAGAATACCAAGCTGCCATTGAATTATTATATTCTTTATCTTATACAATAAAGATGAATAAAGAATTGAGAGATAAAATAGAAAATTATTTTGATTATGTTATACCACCACTTGAAGGATTATGGTGGCTAAAAGGTGATGATATGGATTTTAGCAAAAAGAGCAAATATATATGGATTTCTATGATAAGACAGCCAGAGTTTGTAACAAAGGAAATATTTGATCTTGCTTGTGAAGAGCTTAAAAAGAAAAAGCCTAATATTGATGTATCAAAGGCAAGATTAGAAGTATATGATGAAGGATTATGTGTTCAGTGTATGCATATAGGTCCATTTGATCAAGAATATCTTACAACAGAAAAAATTGATAAGTATATGTTAGAAAATAATTTGATTCACGATATAGGAAGTGTTTATGAAAAGGGAAGTGTAAGAGGTCACCATGAAATATACTTGTCAGATCCTAGAAGATGTAATATAGAAAGGATGAGAACAGTTCTTAGGCATCCTGTTAAAAGAAAGTAACAAGGATTTACAGTAGATTTATTATGCAAAAGGACTTTTTTAGGAGAGATTTATATGGATTATATAAGTTCAAAAAGTATTATATCTGGATATAGAGAAAGTAATAATTGGTTTGGTATTAATTATAATATGAATATATACAAGGGATGCTGTCATGGGTGTATATACTGTGACAGTAGAAGTGAGTGTTATGGAATAGAAAATTTTGATATTGTTAAAGTTAAGGAAAATTCTTCAGATATAATAAGAAGAGAATTAAAATCCAAAAGGAAAAAAGGAGTTGTTGGAACAGGTGCTATGAGTGACCCATACAATCCTTTTGAAAAGAAGCTTTCTTTGACTCGTAATGCATTAGAAAGCATTGATATTACTGGATTTGGAGTATCAATTGCCACAAAAAGTGATTTGATAACAAGAGATATTGATATTTTAAAAAGAATTAAAAAACATTCACCAGTACTTTGTAAAATTACAATAACAACAGCTGATGATGATTTATGTAAAATAATTGAGCCAAATGTTGTAGTCACATCTAAGAGATTTGAAGCAATAAAAAAATTATCACAAGAAGGTATATATACTGGAATATTACTAATGCCTATTTTGCCTTTCATAAATGATAATGAAGAAAATATAATTAACATTGTAAGATCAGCAAAGGAAAATGGAGCTAAATTTATTTTTCCTGCATTTGGAGTTACTTTAAGATCTAATCAGAGAGATTACTTTTTTAACATGCTAGATAAGTCTTTTCCTAGGTTAAAAGAAAGATATATTAAAAGTTTTGGCAATAATTATATGTGTAATAGTCCTAATGCTAGAAGGTTATATAATATATTTGCTCATGAATGTAATAGGTTAGGTTTGCATTATAAAATGAATGATATAATTCATAGTTATAAAAGAGGATATAATGATGAGCAACTAAGTTTATTTGATATGTAGATATAAACATTAGATACCTTAAAATCAATGGATTATGTATCTGGTTGTAAAATGAACTGAAGAGTAATTTGTGCGGGAGTTTATTTATATTTCGGGAGGTCAGATTTTATGGAAAAATCATTCGTAGATATGACAGTTAAGAAGTATTTGGCAGAAGAATTTTTTTGTGATTTATCAGAATTAGATAAAGATAATATTACGTTTACTATAAATAGTGTGAGTAAGTCACCATATATTAAAATTATTGCATTTAATAAATGCGTAATTATAAATACTTCTGAATCAATACATGCAAAGGTCAAATCAGCATTAAGCGGAAAAAGTAGAGATGAAATATTTGAGTTTCCATTTGTATATGGGCAAACAATACATTATATACCCGATGTTAAAAAGATTTACAAATTACCACTTTCAGAGGAGTATTCATATGAACTGTTACAAGGTAATGATATTTATAAGTTAAGAGGTATTAATGGTTTTGATAATTCCATTGTTTTTGATCATAATGGTAATACAACAACAAAGATTGTATTTTTGGCTAAAAAAGAGAATGAAATTGTTGGATTGGCAGGTGCAGGAATCGAAACAGAAAAGTTATGGGAAATGGGGGTAGATGTTAAGGCTAACCACCGTAATGGGAACCTCGGAACAAAATTAGTCGCTAATTTAACCGTAGATATTATTAATCAGGGTATTGTTCCATTTTACTCTGCATCAGTGACTAATATCGGTTCACAGAAGGTTGCTAATCGTAGTGGGTACGTACCATATTGGATTGATACATATGGTAATATACTTGATGGGAGTTCTCCTTATAATACTTTTGTTAAAAGCTTGAAATTATAGAATACGTATCTCCTTTTTTATATCTATCCTAGGAGTTAATTTTGTACAAGAATATTTTATATGTTATTATAAATATAAAGTATATTAGATACGATTATAAAACTTAACACTCAGGAGGAAGTATGATTAAAGCAGTATTATTTGATTTAGATGGAACATTATTAGATACAAACGAATTAATATATAATTCTTTTGATAGAACTTTTAAAGACAAATTAGGGATAGAATTAAAGAGGGAAGAGATAGTAGATTTCTTTGGAAGACCTTTAGGTGAACCTTTCAAAAAGCATGCTAAGAGGGAAGATGTTGATGATTTAGTAGCTTATTATAGAAAACATAATGAAGAACTTCATGATAAAATGTGCTTTGCATTTAATGGGGTAAAAGAGCTTTTAGAGGGATTGAAGAAAAAGGGAATAAAGTCAGGAATAGTAACATCTAAGAGAGCAGAACTTGCTATTAGAGGAATGAAGATAGCTGGAATTCATGACTATATGGATGTAATTATCACTCCAGAATCTACTGAATTACACAAACCAAATCCTGATCCAGCTTTAAAAGCATGTAGTGACTTAGGAGTAGAGCCTAGTGAAGCTATAATGGTTGGCGATAGCATTTATGATATTTATTGTGGTAAATCTGCAGGATGTAAAACTTGTGGAGTTAGCTATACTTTTATCGGATTAGATACTTTAAAGTCTTCTAAGCCAGATTATTTTGTAGATAGTCCAGAGGATATTTTAAATTTAGTTTAGTAAATTGGAGGGTTAGAATATGAAAAACATAGTTATTTTAGATGGAGAAACTTTAGGTGAGTTAGACTTCGATGAATTAAAAGCCTTTGGAGATGTAGTTTATTATGATACAACTAAGCCAGAGGAAGTTTTCGAAAGAATAGAGAATGCACATATAGTTTTAACGAACAAGGTTGTATTAAATGAAGATAACTTAAAGGATGCTAAAAATTTGGAGTTAATATGTGAGACTGCAACAGGATTTAATAATATCGATGTTGTATATGCAAAAAATAATAATATTGCAGTAACGAATGTTGCTGGGTATTCAACTACTGCAGTTGTTCAACATACTTTTGCAACTGTTTTAGCTCTATATGATAAACTTTCATATTATGATGCTTTTGTTAAATCAGGTGATTATGCTAGGAGTGGTCTTTTTACTAATATAAGCGTGCCTTTTTATGAACTTGAAGGTAAGACTTGGGGAATTATAGGTTTAGGGGCTATTGGAAGAAGGGTTGCAAAAATAGCAGAAGCTTTTGGTGTTAATGTCGTTTATTATTCTACATCAGGAAAAAATTCAAATTCTGATTATAAAAGAGTTGAATTTGATGAATTACTTAAAGTTTCAGATATAATTTCTATTCATGCACCATTAAATAATGATACTAAAGGATTAATTAATTATGATGTATTAAGAAAAATGAAAGATACAGCTATATTAGTTAATATGGGAAGAGGACCTATAGTAGTTGAAAGTGATCTTGCTAAGGCAATAGATGAAAATCTAATAGCAGGTGCTGCATTAGATGTTTTTGAAGTAGAGCCAATGAAAGAAGATAACCCATTACTTTTAGTTAATAATAAAGATAGATTAATATTAACCCCTCATATAGCATGGGCAAGTGTAGAGGCAAGAGATAGATTATTTAAAGAGGTAATAAATAATATTAAAGCATTTTACAATGGAGAAATTAGAGGAAGAGTAGAACTATAATAATAATTTTAATTGTATAGAAAAATTTGACAAAACATAAAAAATATAGTATATTACTAATTAATTTAATAAAAAAATGCTTGGAATGAGAGTAGTAGAAGGTATGAGATATCAAAGAGAGTAGGGGATGGTGAGAACCTGCATATAATCACTTTTGAACTCGCTCAGGAGCTATAGGGCTGAATGGGGAAAGTAGGTCTTATCGGTATATTATATCGTTAAATTAATTAAGTTAAAACTTGGATGGTACCGCGTAAATCGCTCCAATATTGGATGATTTACGCGGTTTTTTATTTTCTAGTGAATCAAAATCATATGTAATAAGCAAGGGGGCATTTAAATGAATTATAAGAAGTATAAGAAATTTAAGACTATAAAATTTACTGAAAGAACATGGCCTAATAAGGAAATAGAGAAGGCACCTATTTGGTGTAGTGTTGACTTAAGAGATGGTAATCAGGCTCTGATTAATCCAATGACTGTAGAAGAAAAAATAAAGATGTTCAATCTTTTAATAGAGCTAGGATTTAAAGAAATAGAAATAGGATTTCCTTCAGCATCACAAATAGAGTTTGATTTTTTAAGAAGGTTAGTTGATGATAATTTAATACCAGATGGTGTTAAAGTACAAGTATTAACACAAGCAAGACCGCACTTAATTAAAAGGACTTTTGAAGCTTTAGAAGGAGTTAAAGAAGCTATCCTTCATATATATAACTCTACATCAGTACTTCAAAGAGATGCAGTATTTAATATGAGTAAGGAAGAAATTAAAGAAATTGCTGTAGAAGGAACAAAATTAGTTAAAGAGTATGCTAAGATATTTAATGGAAAAATATACTTAGAGTATTCTCCAGAAAGTTTTACCGGTACAGAAGTTGATTATGCTTTAGAAGTCTGTGAAGCCGTTTTAGATACTTGGGGTGCTACTAAAGATGAGAAGGTAATAATAAATCTTCCATCAACAGTAGAAATGGATACTCCTAATGTTTTTGCTGATCAAATAGAATGGATGAGCACTCATTTTTCTGATAGAGAAAGGGTTGTACTAAGCGTTCATCCTCATAATGATAGAGGAACAGGAGTTGCAGCTGCTGAATTATCAATGTTAGCAGGGGCAGATAGAATTGAAGGAACCTTATTTGGAAATGGTGAGAGAACAGGTAATGTTGATATAATTAATTTAGCATGCAATATGTTTTCTCATGGTGTTAATCCAGAACTTAAGCTTGATGATATAAATAGGGTAATAGATATATATGAAAAGTGTTGCAAGATACCTGTTCATATAAGACATCCTTATGCAGGAGAATTAGTATTTACTGCTTTTTCAGGTTCCCATCAGGATGCTATTAATAAGGGTATGAAAAAGTATATGGAGAGAAATAATCAATATTGGGAAGTTCCATATTTACCTATAGATCCTAGCGATTTAGGAAGAGAGTATGAAGCTTTAGTGAGAATAAACAGTCAATCAGGAAAAGGTGGAGTAGCCTTTGTTTTAGAAAGTCATTATGGATATAAGATGCCAAAGAAGATGCATAAAGAATTTGGAGATATAATTCAAGGAATAACAGAAAGAGTGGGAGAAATTTCACCAAAGGTAATTATGGACAAGTTTGAGGAAGAATATTTAGAAGCAAAAGGGCCATTTGAATTAATAAAATTCAAGATAGAAGATAATGATAATCCAGAAAACAATGAAGAAAATACTACAATAAGTATTAAGGTTTTATATAATGGCAAGGAAAAAAGCTTTGTTGCTAAAGGAAATGGACCAATAAACTCATTGAAGAAGGCATTAGTCAATAGTAGATTAGTAGAAGCTACTATTTTAGATTACGCTGAACATTCATTAGGAGAAGGATCAGAAGCTAAAGCAGCTGCTTATGTAGAAATGAAGAGATTAGATAATTCAGAAACTACATTTGGGGTTGGAGTAGATAGTAATATAACAGTGGCTTCTATAAAAGCAGTTTTTAGTGCTGTAAATAGACTTTATAAAGAATGAAAGAATTAAAGAATTAAAAAATGAAAGAATTAAGGTGAAAACTCTTAAAAGAGTTTTTAAAAATAATGAATTTTTAGTATTTATAACAAATTACATTAGTAATTCTGTATTTTTAAAGGAGCTATATCAAAGTAATTTTTAAAATTATTATAGATATGGCCCTTTTTTATTTTGTAGATAAGTTATAAAATT
>NZ_JASCQJ010000046.1:0-26924 GCF_033043255.1 Clostridium lamae
AAATGGAATATTTTAATAAAATCTTAATTTATTATATTGTGCAGATAGTTTGTATCTTATTTTAAGTTCTGTTAAAATATAGTAAATGATTTTTAAAGATTCGAAGGAGGGTAATATGAAATTTTTAAAAAGAATTATAGACTTAGTTAATAATAACTTTAGATTAAAGATAGGAATATGTATATTTCTACTAGTATCCTTAATTGGAGTCATTATTTCTGGGTCAATTTATTCGAATAACTTAAACAACAAAAATTTAGCTTTTCAAGTAGTTAAAAAGAAAGAACTTAATGAAAGCAGTAAAGTTAATAAAGCTATTGAAGAGGAAAATCTGAAGAAAAATAAATTAGATGAGATAATAAACAAGATAAGAGAATTAGATGAAAACATAGATTTAAGTATTAGTAATGGTAACATTGATGATGATATTATATATTACGAAAATTTGTATAATGAAGTATTAAAAAGTATAGAAGAAGAAAATGCAGCTGAATCTAATGAGTTCAGCGATACATATGAAGAATATGATGATTCAAGTTTAATTTCAGCCCCAGAAGAAACACCCATAGTTATACCAGAAAGTGAAGTAATAGAAACTCCAGAAGTGATTCCAGAGGAAAATCCTAATGAAAATACAGAAGGTGAAGTAGAAGAGCCTCCAACACCTGGGGAAGAAGAAAACTTTGGTGAAACACCAGAACAAAATCCAATTGAAAATCCAGTAGAAAAGCCTGAGCAAAAGCCGGATAGAGGTAATAGACATAATCCTTAGATAAATAAAATAATATTAAGAGTTGGATAGAATTTCAACTCTTATTTTTTATAAATAAAAAAACTTTTTAAATATACAATGCAAAATAAATGTTTCAATACATATTTATATTATAAATAAATTTATTATTTGGAGGGTCTTTCTATGAAAAGAATAATATATAGAGTACTATCTAGTATGTTATTACGGAAAGAGAGTATAGAAATTGATTTATCTTCAGCGAGTGAATTTCCATATGAAATAGAAGTTATAGCAGAAAATCTAGATATTCCATGGGCGATAGATATAAGTAAAGAAGGTAAAATATATTTTACTGAGAGGTCAGGTACGATTAAAATAATTGAAAATAGTAAACTTAACCTAGAACCATTAATTAAATTCACTTCACCTTTTGTAAATAGAGTGGAAGCAGGGTTACTTGGGATTGTATTAGATCCAAACCACTCAGAGAATAAATATATTTATGTAATGCATTCTTATTTAGAAGAAAATAAAATTTATAATAGAGTAGTTAGATTGATTGAAAGCGATAATAAAGCCAACATTGACAAAGTCATTTTAGATAAAATTCCAGGGGCAGAAACTCGTAATGGAGGACGCATAAAGATAGGAAAGGACAATAAATTATATATAGTAACAGGAGATGCTGGGAATTCTGCTTTAGCACAAGATGTTAATAGTTTGGCAGGAAAAGTATTAAGAATAGAATTAGATGGAAGTATTCCTAAAGATAATCCAATTAGCAACTCTTTAATTTATAGTTTAGGGCACAGAAATCCACAAGGTTTAACATGGAATCAAGATAATGTATTATATGAATCTGAGCATGGACAAACAGCTCATGACGAGATTAATATCATATTGCCAGGTACAAATTATGGGTGGCCAATAGTCCAAGGAGATGAAATTTCTAATAAAATTAAAGCACAAGGACCATTAATTAATAGTGGTAATATAACATGGGCACCATCAGGAATAGTGTTTTTAAATAAAGGACCTTGGAAAGGAAAGTTGTTAGTTTCTAATTTGCGTGGACAGCAGTTACTTGTTATATCATTAGACCAAGGGGGGACTGTTGTAAATAACATAGAATTATTATTAAAAAACAAATATGGAAGATTACGTGAAGTGATTGAAGGAGAAGATGGATCAATTTACATTACAACAAGTAATAAGGACGGAAGAGGTAATGTTAATATAGGGGATGATAAGATTATTAAATTAAGCCCGAGGTGAATATAGATAATGATGAAAATAAAAATGGATTTATCAGTAAGTTTAGGTACTTACTGATAAATCCATTTTTAATATACTTGGTGCCGGCAGAGGGAATCGAACCCTCACGGTTTCCCGCATGATTTTGAGTCATGTGCGTCTGCCAGTTCCGCCATGCCGACTGACTGCAAAAATTATTATATCAGAGCTGGATTAAAATAGCAAGTAAAAATTTTTAGAAAGAATTTAGTAATATTAAAAATATTTGCACTCATAGGCATAATAAAAAAATTGTTAAATATAATATACAATAATAATTAATATATAATATATATTATCAATTGATAAAAACAAAGAAAAGTGACATGTTTATTGATAAATATTAGATACTACAAGCGATTATATCTTTATATATCAAAAAAATATAAGTATTTTTAAATAATTGCTAAAATATGCATTGACAATGAATATATAATAAGGTATTATTTGTATAAATATAACAGCGAAGTTGAGTTTAAACTACTAATGATCTTGCATGATTAATGTGTTAAATCTCAATTTTCTTTTAATAATTTTAATCTATATATCTATATATACAAATGAATAGATTAATTAAAAATATGCAAAACAAATAAATAATATTCGCTGTTAGTAGAATAAGAAATTATTAAAAAGGAGGTTAATAACAGGGAATTATATAATAATTTTTAATACTTACTTAAATTATTTTAAAAGGAGAATGAAGAGGGGGCAATATTAATGAAAAAGAAAATGATATCTGTACTAACATTAGCTTTAACAGGAGTGTTAGTACTTGGTGGATGTAAGAAGGTAGAAACACCACCGACGACAACAACACCAGTAGATACAAGTAGTGCAGTAGAAGGATATATTCCAGCTGCTGATCCAAGTAAAAATCCAGTAACAGACAGAAAGGATACTTTAGTTGTTGGTATAGATGCACCAGAAGAAGTGTTTAATCCACTTTATGCAGAGTCAGCATATGATGTATATATAACAAATACTGTATTTGAAGGACTTCTAACAGTTGATGGAGCTGGTATGCCAGTAGAAGCTCTTGTTGAAAAGTATGAAATTTCAGATGATGGATTAAAATATACATTTACATTAAAGGATGGATTAAAGTTCTCTGATGGTTCACCTTTAACTACTGAAGATGTAGCTTTCACATATATAGTAGGCTCAGATGCAACTTATGATGGACCAACAGACTTTGTTAATTCAACAAAAATTAAAGGTGCAAAAGCATATAAAGAAGGTACAGCATCAACTATTGAAGGTATTAATATAATTGATGATAAGAATATAGAATTTACTTTAGAAGAAGTAAATGCAGATGCTATATATGATTTTACAGCAGGTATTTTATCTAAAGCTTATTATGGTAAGGATTATACACAAGGTAGCTTAGATTATATTAAAGGCTTCCATAAGACTCCACTTGGAGCAGGACAATATAAGTTAGTTAAAACAGTAGCTGGTCAAGAAGTTACTTTAGTAGCTAATGAAAACTATCATCTAGGAAAGCCAAATATACCAAATATAATTTATAAGGTTACTTCACAAGAAACAAGAATGCAAATGCTTACAACTGGTGAAATTGACATGGATATGGTAACAGTTAGCCAAGATAATGTTCAAGCTCTAAAGGATTCTCAATTCCTAGACTTGCACATATTCCCAACTAATGGATATGGATATATTGGATTTAACTTTACTAATCCTAAATTCCAAGATCAAAAAGTGAGACAAGCTTTAGCATATGGATTAAATAGAAAAGAAGTTGTTGATGCTGTTTATGCTGGTGGATTTGCGGATGTAATTAATGTACCACAATCAAAATTATCATGGGCTTACGCTGAAGGTGAAAATGATTATGAATACAATAAGGAAAAAGCTATTGAATTATTAGAAGAAGCTGGTT
Source organism: Clostridium lamae (assembly GCF_033043255.1). NCBI lineage: Bacteria > Bacillati > Bacillota > Clostridia > Eubacteriales > Clostridiaceae > Clostridium > Clostridium lamae. The sequence goes on from NZ_JASCQJ010000046.1 coordinate 3,933, forward strand.
GGAAAGTTGGTTCTGATGGAATAAGAGAAAAAGATGGAGTTAAACTTGAAATTAAGTTTACTGCAAGTAGTCCAAATTCTGTTAATGATGCATTAATTCCAATTGCTCAAGCAAACTATAAGGAAATTGGAGTTAAGTTTGAAGCAGAACAAATGGAATTTAACGGAGTATTAGAAAAGGTTGATAATGGAAGTGTTGAAATGTACTTCATGGCTTGGGGATTAACGCCTGCAGCAGATTCTACTGGTGTATTTGGTACTGGTGGAGCTCAAAATAAAATTTCATACTCTAATGCTAAGGTTGATGAATTATTAGCTGCAGGAGTGAAAGAAACAGATATCGAAAAGAGAAAAGAAATTTATAAAGAATTATATAATGTTCTTAATGAAGATCTTCCATATATCTACTTATATCAAAGAAGAGATATGTGGGCTGTTAACTCAAGAGTTAAGGGATTTGAGAATGAAATAACTCCATATAAAGATTTCTGGCAAAGTCTTTATAAATTAACTTTAGAATAAATTTTACAAGTGCTTGGCCTATAATTAATTAGGCTAAGCACTATTAATTATAGAAAGGAGATAAAAATGATAACTTATATAGTTAGAAGATTTCTGCAAATGCTAGTAGTCTTATTTGGAGTGTCTATTATTGTATTTTTTATAATTGCAAAGGCTCCGGGAGATTATGTTAGTAGTAAAGCAAATGCAAATATGACAGAAGAGAAAAAACAAGAATTAAAAGAAAGTATGGGTCTAGATAAACCTGTAGTCACAAGATATATAACATGGATGAAAAACTCTGCAACTGGAAATTTAGGAGATTCATTAAAATTTAAGCAACCAGTTGTAAGTGTTATAAACACCTATGTGTGGAATTCATTTTTTCTAGCCTTAGCATCCTTAGTTGCTAGTATTTTAATTGCTGTTCCAATAGGAATTGTATCAGCGACTAAACAATACTCATTTGTAGATGGGTTTTTCACTGTTTTAGCACTAATTGGAATATCGCTTCCTTCGTTTTTCTTAGGACTTATGTTTATAAAATTATTAGCTTTTGATTTTAGGATTTTCCCTGTAGGTGGAATGACTACTACTGGAAGCTCAGCTACAGGAATTAAGTACTTTATGGATGTATTGTACCATATGGTTTTACCGTTTTTAGTGCTTACTGTATTACAAGTAGGATCTTTAATGAGATATACAAGAACAAGTATGTTAGAAGTTATACGACAAGATTATATTAGAACCGCAAGAGCAAAGGGATTAAAGGAATCTGTTGTTATATATAAACACGCTTTAAGAAACGCCTTAATTCCAATAGTTACAATACTTGGATTATCACTTCCAGGATTATTTACTGGAGCTATGATAACAGAAACAATTTTTGCTTGGCCTGGAATTGGTAAAATAGCTTTTGATGCTTTAAATGTTAGAGATTTTCCATTTTTAATGGCCTTCAATATGTTAGTTGCTATACTTACTTTACTTGGAAGTTTAATATCTGATATTACTTATGCTTTAGTAGATCCTAGAATAAGATTAAAGTAAGGAGGGAATGGTTATGAATACTAAATTAGAAAAAAATGAACTGAAAGAAGTTATTATAGATAAATCACAATCATTATCTCCATGGAAAATGGTTATTAGAAGACTTAGAAAAAATAAGTTAGCTATGGTTGGACTTGGAATATTAATTTTTATGGTATTATTTTCTTTTATTGGTCCATTATTTACACCATATACTGCTGACACAATGAATTTTGCTATGAAAAAGCAACCGCCTAGTGGATATTATTTGTTAGGAACTGATCTATTAGGGAGAGATATATTAACTAGACTTATGTATGCAGGAAGAATATCGCTTTTAGTTGGCTTTGTAGCTGTTATTATAGAGGTAATTATAGGTGGAGCACTAGGTGCCATTGCTGGATATTATGGTGGAAAAATTGATACTGTTATTATGAGAATAGTTGACATATTCTTATGCATACCATTTTTACCTATATTAATCATCTTAGGGGCTATAATGTCAGATTTAAATGTAAGCTCAGACGTAAGAATTTTTTATGTTATGTTAATTATTGGGCTTTTAGCGTGGCCAAGTATAGCTAGATTAGTTAGAGGCCAGATTTTATCACTAAGAGAACAAGAATTTATGCAAGCGGCACAAGCTTTAGGACTTAAGGATTCAAGACAAATTTTCAAACATTTAATTCCGAATGTCGTTCCACAAATTATAGTATCAGCAACTTTAAATATAGGTTCTGCTATAATGACAGAATCAGCATTAAGTTATTTGGGAATGGGAGTTGCACCTCCAGCAGCTTCATGGGGTAATATGATTCAATCTGTAAATAACTTTATTGATTTAATGCAAAGACCTTGGCTTTGGGTACCACCAGGAATATTTATCTTCTTAACTGTTATGGCTATCAATTTATTAGGTGATGGGCTAAGAGATGCACTTGATCCAAAACTAAAGAGGTAAGGAGGTTTAATTATGAATGATTTAATAGAGTTTAAAAATTTAAAAACGTATTTTTACACAGATGCTGGGACGGTAAAAGCAGTAAATGATGTTAGTTTCAAGATTAAAAAAGGTGAAGTAGTTTGTGTAGTTGGTGAATCAGGATGTGGGAAAAGTGTAACAGCTATGAGTTTAATGAGGTTAGTTGATTCCCCAGGTAAGATAGTTGATGGTGAAGTTCTTTATGAAGGAAAAGATTTACTAAAGCTATCTGATCATGAAATAAGAAGTATTAGAGGTAATGAAATATCTATGATATTCCAAGAGCCAATGACATCTTTAAATCCAGTATTTACTGTTGGTAAACAGATAATGGAATCAGTGATACTACATAGAAAAGTTAGCAAAAAGGAAGCTAGAAAAGTAGCAATTGAAATGATTTCTTTAGTAGGAATATCTGATGCTGAAAAAGTTGTAGATAGATATCCACATGAATTAAGCGGTGGAATGAGACAAAGAATAATGATAGCTATGGCATTAAGTTGTAATCCGAGACTATTGATAGCAGATGAACCAACAACAGCTCTAGATGTTACTATTCAAGCCCAAATATTAGATTTAATGAGAGATATAAAAACAAAAATAGATACGTCAATTTTATTAATAACTCACGATTTAGGAGTTGTTGCAGAGATGGCTGACTATGTTGTTGTAATGTATGCTGGAAAGGTAATAGAAGAAGGGCCTGTTAAGACTATATTTGCTAATCCTACTCATCCATATACAGTTGGCTTATTAAAATCTAAACCTATATTAAATGAATATAAAGAAAGATTATATTCAATTCCAGGGCAAGTACCAAGTCCAATAGGTATGCCTGATAATTGTTATTTTAGTGATAGATGTGAATTTTGCTTTGATAAGTGTAAAGTAGGTCAGCCTGAATTGAAATTTATAGAAAAAGGGCATAAAGTAGCATGCTTTAAGTACGAGGGGGAATAAGAATGAATGAAGAAATTTTAAGAGTTGAATCTCTAAAAAAGTATTTCCCTATTAAGGGTGGAATAATGCAAAAAAAAGTTGGGAATGTAAAAGCTGTTGATGGAGTAAGTTTTTCAATAAATAAAGGTGAAACTTTAGGTATTGTTGGTGAATCTGGATGTGGAAAAAGTACTACGGGTAGAGTGGTACTTAGACTTTTAGAGAAAACGGAAGGAAATGTATTTTATAAAGGTCAAGATATTCATGATTTAAAGAAAAATGATTTAAGAAAACTAAGAACTGATATGCAAATTGTCTTTCAGGATCCATATTCTTCTTTAAATCCTAGAATGTCAGTTGGTGAATCAATAGGAGAAGCACTTATTCATCATGGAATGGTTTCTAAAAATCATGCAAGAGATGTAGTGCTTGAAACTATGAAAATATGTGGACTAGCTGAATATCAAATAGATAGATACCCACATGAATTTTCAGGTGGTCAAAGACAAAGAATAGGGATTGCAAGAGCACTTGCCTTAAATCCATCTTTTATGGTTTTAGATGAACCTGTATCAGCTTTAGATGTATCTATTCAAGCTCAAATTATAAATCTTTTATCTGATTTACAAGAAAAGAAGGATTTAACTTATATGTTTATCTCTCATGATTTAGGAGTAGTTGAACATTTAAGTACATCTGTTGGAGTAATGTATCTTGGTAATTTAGTAGAAAAGGCACCTAAGGCAGAAATATATAAGAATCCATTACATCCATACACAAAAGCACTTTTCTCTGCTATACCACTACCAGATCCAACAGTTAAAAGAAATAGAATTATATTGACGGGTGATATTCCAAGTCCATCAAATCCACCAAAGGGATGCAAATTCCACACAAGATGTCCATATGCAGAAAAAAGATGTATGGAGATAGAACCAGAATACAAAAATGTTGGTGGAGATCATTTTGTAGCATGTCACTTGGTTTAAAGTGAGGGGAAATAATGTTTAAAATAAATAATGAAAAAAAGAATAATAGAAGAGAAATTAAAAAATATGATAGTGAAAGATTTAATGATAAACCTAAATTTAAAGAATTGGTATCTATAATGTTTTCACAATATATTATTATTTTTCCAATAGTATTTGGGGTTATGATAATATTTATGGTATTTGCTAAATTACTCTTATTTATTTGGGGAGTATAAAACAAACAGTATATATAACCTTTTAAAGAAATAAATAATATCATTTATTGAAATAATAACTTACCTATGGTATAATAAGTCCAAGGTGGAGAAAAATAATATTATTAATAATAATGAGGTATATTAATATGAATGATAGAATCAAGACTTGGATTTATATTATTTGTTCTATATTAGTAATTGGGATTGTTGGTTATTTAGCCCTTAATCTTTTAATTTTCCTAATTCCAGTACTAATAGTTATATTTATAATTTTTAAAATTAAGGGATATATAGATGGTAAAAAAAGGACTAAATCAGCAAATAACTCTACATATCAGTATAAATCATATAATGACAATAAGGTAGAGAGTATTGATAATTCTAATAGTGAAGTTATTGACGTAGATTATGAGGATGTAGATAAATAAAATTGAGTAGAAACTCAGCCTTTGCTGAGTTTTTATAATGTTTAAAAGAGGGAAAAATGAATTTTAGAAAACTTAGAATATTTTATGAAACTGCAACACATTTAAATATGACCAAGGTTGCAAAAGAAATGTACATAAGTCAACCATCAATAAGTCAAAGTATAAATGAATTAGAATCAGAATTAGAAGTGAAATTATTTGATAGAATAGGCAAAAAGATATATTTAACACATGAAGGAGAAGTTTTTTTAAATTATACTAGAAGAATACTAAATTTATATGAAGAAAGTGTAAAGACTATTAGAGATATAAATCTAAATCTGAAAGGAAAGTTAATAATAGGTGCAAGCACGACTATAGGAATATATATACTTCCTGAAATAATAAGAGAGTATTCTAGTGAATTTAAAGATATCGAAATATCTCTAATAATTGGGAATACCAAGCATATTGAAAAGTTAATCTTAGAAAATAAAGTTGACTTCGCATTTGTTGAGGGTGATATTAATTCAGAAGAAATATCGAAAGAAGCTATATGGAGAGATGAGCTGGTATTTATTTGTGGAGAAGAAAATAATCTTAGGCAGTATAAAGAGATTTCAGGAAAAGAGCTTGAAAAACAAAAGCTTATTATGAGAGAAGAAGGAAGCGGTACAAGAGAGCATACAGAAATGTTTCTTAAGAAAAATAATATAAAATTTAATACTTTTTTAGAATTAGGTAGCACCGAAGCAATTAAAAAAACTGTTGAAGCAAACTTAGGTGTAGGATGTCTTTCGTATAGAGTTGTTAGAGATAAAATTAAAAGTAAAGAACTATATATGTTTAGATTAAATGAAGGAAAAATAGAAAGAGATTTATTTTTGATCTTACATAGTGATAAGTTTATTTCTAATAATATGAAAACGTTTATTGAATATTCAAAGAAACATATATAAGTAAATAGTTATTATAATAATAAAATATTAATATTTTTATTTTATGTAAATAACACATATAATTAATTTCAGGTATATAAAACGAATAGATATTGAGGTGTTTAATTTGAATAAAATAAAGCATATATTACCTGGTATTATTATTTGTATAATTATTGGAATAGCATCAGAAATTCTAGGAAAAAAGTTTACAACAGTAGGTGCAGCAAGCTTTGCAATATTTATAGGAATATTTGCAGGAAATACTTTGTTTAAAAATAAAAAGTATAATGAAGGAACTAAGTTTGCAGAAAAGGATCTTTTAAATTATGCAATAGTATTAATGGGAGCAAATATTAATTTAAGTGAAATTTTATCATTAGGATTTGGTGGACTTATTTTTATTGTTTTACAAATGACAATCACTATACTATTAACCTATTGGCTAGGAAGAAAGTTAATGTTTAATAAGGAGTATTGTTTACTTATGGCATCAGGTAATGCAGTTTGTGGATCTTCTGCAATAGGAGCAACAGCTCCTGTAATTAATGCAAAGGATTCTGATAAGGGCATTGCCATAACTATAGTAAATGTTATTGGAGCAATACTTATGATACTATTACCAACAATAACTTTAAAACTATATAATCATGAAGTTTTACAAACATCTGCCATGATGGGGGGAATACTTCAATCTGTTGGGCAAGTTATAGGATCAGCAAAATTTGTTTCTGATGATGTAGTAAAATTAGCTACTGTATTTAAAATAATAAGAATAGTAATGCTTGTTGCTGTAGTTTTAGTATATGAAAAAATAAATATAAACAATAATGAAAAAGAAAAGGAAAATATTAATTATATAAAAAATCAGAAAAAAAGGAAAATAAATATTCCATGGTTCATAACTGGATTTTTTATAATGTGTTTACTATATACAATTGGAATTATCCCACAATCAATTTCTAAAATTTTTAAATGGATAAGCGGGAATTTTGAAATAATAGCTCTTGCTGGGATTGGAATGAGAGTTAAAATTTCAGATTTAATAAAAGAAGGTCCTAGAGCTATATTATATGGGGGAGCAGTTGGAGTTAGTCAAGTAATTCTTGTAATAATTCTTATTAGCATTTTCTTTTAGAATAAATTAATATTATAATGTACATTTAAAAATAAAGCAGACAACATCGTTGCATGCTTTATTTTTATTGGTTTCAATTAAGTTATAAGTGCTATAATACAACAGTTTCAAATATAAAAGATATTTGTAAAAGATTATCTTATAATGTATAATTGACTTATTAAAAATTTAGATAGGGGGCTAATAATGGAAAAGATTAAAATGATAAATCCTTTAGTTGAAATGGATGGAGATGAAATGACAAGAATCTTATGGGGCATTATTAAAGATGAATTGTTATATCCTTTCATTGACTTAAAAACAGAATATTATGATTTGGGATTAGAACATAGAAATGAAACCAATGATGAAGTTACTGTTTTAGCAGCAGAAGCTATAAAGAAATATGGAGTAGGAGTAAAATGTGCAACTATAACTCCAAATTCTGCAAGAGTAAAAGAATATAATTTAAAGGAAATGTGGAAAAGTCCAAATGGAACTATAAGGTCTATTTTAGATGGAACAGTATTTAGAGCACCTATTATAGTTAACTCTATTAAACCTTATGTTAGAAATTGGGAAAAACCGATAACAATAGCTAGACATGCTTATGGTGATGTGTATAAGGATGTTGAAATGAAAATAGAAGACAAAGGTAAGGTTGAACTTGTTTTTACAAATGAATGTGGAGAAGAGAAGAGAGAGTTAATTCATAATTTCAATGGTGATGGAGTGGTTTTAGGTATGCATAACCTAAATAAATCAATTGAAAGCTTTGCTAGAAGTTGTTTTAACTTTGCATTAGATACAAAGCAAGATTTATGGTTTGCAACTAAGGATACTATCTCAAAAAAATATGATCATACATTTAAGGATATTTTCCAAGATATATTTGATAAAGAATATAAAGAAGAATTTGAAAAGATTAATATAGAATATTTTTATACATTAATTGATGATGCTATAGCTAGAGTGATAAAATCCAAAGGTGGATATATATGGGCTTGCAAAAATTATGATGGTGATGTAATGAGTGATATGATAGCTACAGCATTTGGATCTTTAGCAATGATGACTTCTGTTCTAGTATCACCAGAAGGATATTATGAGTACGAAGCTGCACATGGTACAGTTCAAAGACATTATTATAATCATTTAGAAGGTAAAGAAACTTCAACTAATTCTATCGCAACTATATTTGCCTGGTCAGGAGCTTTAAGAAAACGAGGAGAATTAGATAAGAATAATGAATTGATTAATTTTGCTAATAATTTAGAAAAAGCCTCTATACAAACAATAGAAGAAGGTTGTATGACTAAAGATTTAGCAATATTATCTGAATTAGATAATATTAAAGTTGCTAAATCTGCTGAATTTATAAAAGCAATAAGAGAAAGATTAGAAAATTTTTATAAAAATAAATAATATTTATATAATTTATCTAGATTTTCTATTTATTACTTAGAATAAAAACACCTTAATATTTTAAAAATATATGAGATAGGAGGTGTTTTTATGAGTCATAAAAATAATAAGAATTCAAAACAAAACAAGAAAGCTGGACAAAAGACTAAAGCAGAATTGAAAAAGATGAAGGTAGAAACAGCTGATGAAGTTGGTTATTCAAAAGAATCTAGAAAATTAGGAAAAAATAAGCCAAGAAGTGAAGATAATTAGTTAAAAATATTATCTTTATTGTACAAGGAGATAAATGTTATATTACAGTGACTTAGAGAGAATCTAAGGTCGTAATAAATATAATATTTAACTCCTTTTTTATTATCCAGTAGTTTATAAAAAATAGTATCCTATGAATAACTTTCATAATTCCGAAGCATGAGGAATTATTTCCTTTAGTTTTGGAGTTCACATATGTAATTTTGCGGTGACTTGGAGCGAAGCGACGGAACAAGCAAAAATATATATGTGAACTTTTTTATAGATATTTTATATTAAAAATGCAATAATATTATTATAAGTTTTGGTAGGGGGTATTTTGAGTGAAGCAATATAATATTAATACTATAGTAAATTATCCATTAGAAAGAGTATTTAAAGTATTTATAGATTTAAATAAAAGAGAAATTCCAAAGTTTAATGATAAGAACCCAGTTGGCTGCAGTAATAAAAGAGCATTAAAGTATGTAGGAAAGCAAAAGATAGAGATGGTTACAACGGTAACTGGCTATGAAAAAAATAAGTTATATGAAGTAACAAATTCAATTAATGAAGATAATTATATATCAAAGTATATTTTCACTAAAATTGATGATAAATCAACAGAAATATCATTAAGTGAAGGTCAGGTAGTGAAGGGATTTACATCTCAAATTACTATATTAATTCAAAGATTTAGTGTTAAAAAGAAATTAAAAAATAAGATTAATAACTTAAAAGAAGTATTGGGAAAAGAACTGGAAAGAAGAGATGGAGGAATTAAAAATACCCAAGAAATAAATGATTAAAAGAGGAATAAAATCCTTAAATAATTCTACATTTTTAATTAGGGAGCTGCTTATACAGCTCCCTTTAAATTAATTAAAATGCCCAATTACCGTCAGAAAATATCTTAACTTCCTTATTTTCAGAAGTAAGGCCTGTAATATCTAAATCCTTTGTACCTATCATAAAGTCAACATGGATAATTGAATCATTGGCACCTTTACTTATTAATTCTTCTGAAGTTAAATTATCACCATTGACTATACAAGTTGGATATGCCTTTCCAAAAGCTAGGTGACAAGCTGCATTTTCATCAAACAAAGTATTATAGAATATTATGTTTGAATTAGATATAGGTGAATCATAAGGCACTAAAGCAACTTCACCAAGATATTTTGATCCTTCATCACTTTCTAATAATTCTTTTAAGGTATCATATCCTTCTTCTGCTTTATAATCAATTACCTTACCATCTTTGAAAGTTAATGAGAAGTTATTTATTAAATTACCACCATAACTTAGAGGTTTAGATGATGTGACAGTACCATTAACTCCATTTCTCTTTGGTAATGTAAATACTTCTTCAGTAGGCATATTAGCATTAAATTCTATTCCAGAATTACATTTTTCTGCACCACCAAGCCATATATGTTCTTCAGGGAGTTCAATAGTTAAATCTGTCCCTTGAGAATTTGTGTAATGTAATTTTTTGAATTTATGGTTATTTAAAAAATCTAAATTTTTATTTATGTTTTCATTATGTTCATCCCAAGCTTTGATAGGATCATCATTCTTTAATCTTACAACATCAAAAATTACATCCCATAATTTATCTACAGCTTCCTTAGAATTTGAATCTTTAAATACTTTTGTTGCCCAAGCTTCAGTTGGAACTGATACTACTGTCCAACGGATTTTATTAGACATAGAATAATCGTAGTATTCTTTTAAAGCTAATTGCCTACTTTTTTGAAATGCTGATATTTTTTCCATAGGGATTCCTTTAAAAGCATCTGGATCAGATGCAGAAATAGAAATAACACAACATCCTTCTCTTGCGTAAGAATTATAAGATTCAGATACCCAGTTTGGTACATTTTTTAGAGTTTCAATAGATGCATTCTCTAGCTTAAGTCTTTGTATGTTTTGATCACCATAATGAACAACAACTTCTTTTGCACCTTCTTCATAACCTACTTTAGCAATAGCTCTTGCAAAATCAACACATTCAATAGGAGAATTTACTAATAGAACTTGATCTTTTTGTAAGTTAACTCCTTTTTTTACTGCTAATTTAGCGTATTTTTCTAACATTTCTGTCATATCCATTAAAATCACCTCAATTTTATAATATATATAATCCATATTAATTATTCTTACATAATATAGCAAATTAGTCTAGTTAAAATAAATAAGTATAAATTTTCTTGTGTATAATAATAATTATTAATATAATATATATTGCTATAAACGAAGGGAAATAAGAGGTGAAATTTAATGTTTAATTTATTAAATACACTAGTAGAGAAAAATAGAATATATGGAAAAGAAGGAAAGGTTGCATCTTATATACCTGCATTGTCAAAGGCCGATAAAGATGAACTTGGAATATATGTTATAGATTCAAAAGGAAATGAATATTATTCAGGAGACTATGATAAAAAGTTTACAATGCAAAGTATTTCTAAGATAGTTTCTTTGATTTTAGCTATTAGAGATAATGGAAGATACAATGTGTTTAAAAAAGTAGATGTAGAGCCTACAGGTATGGGTTTCAACTCTATAGTTAATTTAGAAGCTAGTGACAGTGGAAAACCATATAATCCAATGATTAATGCTGGTGCTATAGTTACAACTTCATTAATAGATGGTAAGAATGTAGAGGAAAAATTGGAAAAGATATTAGATTTTATGAGAGCTGTCACTAACAATAATCATATAGATGTAAATGAAGAGGTATACTTATCAGAAAAAGAAACAGGTAATAGAAATAGAGCATTAGCTTATTTTATGAAAAGTACTGGTGTCTTAGAAGGAAATGTAGAAGAAGTTTTAGACCTATACTTTAAACAATGCTCCATAGAATTAACTGCTAAAGATTTAGCAAGATTTGGAGCGGTATTAGCAAATGATGGTGTAATACCTTGGACAAATGAAAAGATAGTTCCTAAGGAAGTATGCAGAATAGTAAAAACTATTATGGTAACTTGTGGTATGTATGATGCGTCAGGTGAATTTGCTGTAAATGTTGGGATTCCAGCGAAATCAGGAGTAGGAGGAGGAATACTAGCGACTGTACCAAGAAAATATGGAATAGGGATATATGGACCTGCATTAGATGAAAAAGGAAATAGTATAGCAGGACTTGAATTAATTAAAGATTTATCTATTGAGTTAGATTTAAGTATTTTTTAATTCATATATTAATTAAAATGTAATGATTTATAAACTTTTTAATAGTATAATTTATATAAAAATAGCTTTAAGGAATTAATTCCTTAACTTGGAGGAAAAAATGGAGAGATTATTAATATTAGATTCAAATTCCCTTTTAAATAGAGCATTCTATGCAATTCCAGAGCTTACAACTTCTGAAGGGATTCATACAAATGCAGTATATGGTTTTGTAAATATGCTATTCAAAATGAAAGGGGAATTAAAACCAGATTATATAGTAGCAGCTTTTGATAAGAAAGGTCCTACATTTAGACATAATGAATATGTGGACTATAAGGCTGGTAGAAAAAAAATGCCACCAGAACTTGCAGAACAGTTTCCAATAATAAAGGAATTGCTTGATTTGTTATCAATAACTATATATGAATTAGATGGTTTTGAAGCGGATGATATTATTGGATCTTTAGCTAAATATGCTGAAAAAAATAATATAGAAGTGTTTATAGTTACTGGAGATAAAGATGCTCTTCAATTGGCTTCAGATAATATAAATGTTGTTATAACTAAGAAGGGTGTAAGTGAAACAGCAACATATAATAATAAAAGTTTTATTGAAGAATTTGGAGTAACACCTACTCAATTTATTGATGTAAAAGGACTAATGGGAGATAAATCAGATAATATTCCTGGAGTGCCTGGGATAGGAGAAAAAACCGCTTATAAGTTAATTCAAACTTATGGTTCTATTGAGGAAGTATTAAATAATATAGATAATATTAGTGGTAAAAAATTAAAAGACAATTTAGAAACATACAAAGAGCAAGCTATTTTTAGTAAAAAATTAGCTACAATAGTGACTGAAGTTCCAATAGATTTTGATCTAGAAGATATAAAAAGTCAAGAATCATATAATAAAGAAGGTCTTAAAAAGATGTTCTTTAAGTTACAGATGAAAACTATGTTAGATAAGCTTCCAAAAACTGAGGATGATGAAGAACAAATTAATGATAGTGTAGATATAAAATATATAAAAACTTCAAATGAATTCTTAGATATGTCGAATTCTTTAAAAGATACTATTTATATTTCTTATGATGTAAATAATAGTGAAAAATACTCAGAAATAACTTTGGATAATATTTATATTTCATGTGATAATGAAACATACTTTATTAAGTTTAATGAAATTAGTAAAGAAGATAAAAGGTCAGCTGATTTAGCTCTAAAGAATATTATGGAGAATAGCAAATTAAAAAAAGTTATTCATGATGGGAAAGCTTTAATTACAATATTAAATAAATTAGGAATATTAATTAATGGCTTCGAATTTGATACGGCAATAGCAGCATATTTAATTAATTCTGCAAGAAATTCATATGATATATTATCTTTAATAAATGAATATCTAGGGGAAGATGTTAAGGGAAATCAAGATGAAATAAATTTTAGAGTAAGCTGCAAGCTAAAGGATATTTATAATATACTTGAAAATAAAATTAGAGAAGAGAATATGGAAGAATTATATTATAAGGTAGAACATCCTTTAATATCTGTATTATCTTCAATGGAGTCTTTAGGATTTAATGTAAATGAAGGAATGCTAGATGATTTAGCAGTTAAATTTAAAGAAGAGATAGAAAGAACTGAAAAGGAAATATTTGAGTTAGCGGAGGAAGAATTTAATATAAACTCACCAAAGCAATTAGGGAAAATTTTATTTGAAAAGCTTGATTTACCTGTTATAAAGAAAACTAAAACAGGATATTCAACTAATGCTGAAGTATTAGAAAAACTTCAGGATAAGCATGAGATAATACCTAAAATTACTTATTATAGACAAATAACAAAACTGAATTCTACTTATGTGGAAGGTTTAAAAAATGTTATTGATGTTGATGGAAAGATACATTCAACTTTTAATCAAACTGTAACTACAACTGGAAGATTATCTAGTACAGAACCTAATCTTCAAAATATTCCTATAAAATATGAGATGGGAAGGGAAATAAGAAAGGTATTTATACCTGATGAGCCAGGAGATATATTGTTATCATGTGATTACTCACAAATTGAGCTTAGAGTATTAGCAGAATTGTCTAAGGATCAAAAAATGATTGAAGCATTTAAAGATCATAGTGATATTCATAGAAAAACAGCATCAGAGGTGTTCAAGGTTCCAGTTGAAGAGGTAACACCATTAATGAGAAGTAGAGCAAAAGCAGTTAATTTTGGAATAGTATATGGTATTAGTGATTTTAGCCTTTCTCAAGATTTACACATAACTAAGAAGGAAGCTTCAGAATATATGGAAATATATTTTGATAGATATCCAAATATAAAAGGCTATTTGGATAGTTTAATAGAAGAAGCAAAAGAGCATGGATTTGTGCTTACTATATTGAATAGAAGAAGATTTATTCCTGAAATAAAATCCTCTAATAAAATAGTTAAAGCATTAGGAGAGAGAGTGTCAATGAATGCGCCTATTCAAGGAAGTGCTGCTGACATAATTAAATTAGCCATGGTGAATGTATATAATAAGTTAAAAGAACTTCAATTTGAAAGTAAAATAATTTTACAAGTTCACGACGAACTTATATTAAATGTTAAAGAAAATGAATTAGAACAAGTAAAAAGATTAGTTAAAGAAGAAATGGAAAATGTACTGGAAATGAATGTACCTTTAGAAGTTGATATAAATATTGGTAAGACATGGTATGAAGCGAAATAGGGGGCCTAGTAAAATGATAAAAATAGGGTTAACAGGAGGAATTGGTTCAGGAAAAAGTACCGTTTCAAAAATGTTAATAGAAAAGGGATTTAATGTTATTGATGCAGATAGTATATCAAAAGAAGTGTTAATTAAATACCCAGAAATAATAGATAAGATTAAAATAGAATTTGGAACAGGTTTTTTTGATTGGAGAGGTGAATTTAGAAGAAGGGAATTTGGAAATCATATATTTAGATTTCCAAAACAAAGAAAAAAGTATGAAGATATTATATTACCATATATTAAAAAAGAGATCTTTGATAGAATAGATAGTTATGAAAAAGATGGAGAAAGGATAGTAATACTTGATGCGCCTACTTTAATTGAAAATGACCTTCACACATTTATGGATTATATAATAGTGGTTTGGGTTGATAATAATACACAAATAATTAGATTGAAAAATAGAGATAGGTTATCTAGAGAGGAAGCTATCAATAGGATGAATGCTCAGATATCATTAGATAAGAAAAGAGATTATGCACATATAATTATAGATAATAATGGTGACTTATTAAAAACTAAGGGGCAAGTAGATAAGGTAATGGATTTTTTAAATGTAATAAATTAGTAAGGAGAAGAGAATGAAATTTAAGCGTATATTAACTATTTTAATTGCAATACTTATAGCTTATTATGGATTTTTATTTGCAATGAAAAAGTATGTTTATCCTTACAAGTATGCTGAATATGTAAATAAATATAGTGAGGAATATGAATTGGATCCGTATCTTGTTTTAGCGGTAATTAAAACAGAAAGTAATTTTGACACAACAGCAGTTTCTAAAAAAGATGCAAAGGGATTGATGCAGATAATGGATACAACATCAGAATGGGCAGCTGAGGAGTTAGAAATAAATTATTTCATTCCATCAATGATGTTTGATCCAGAGTTAAATATTAAGATGGGTTGTTGGTATATTAATAATTTAGAAAATGAATTTGATGAAAAGTTAGATTTAGTTCTAGCAGCATATAATGGTGGTAGTGGAAATGTAAATAAGTGGCTAAGTTATGAAGAATATTCTAAGGATGGTGAAAACTTAGACTATATTCCTTTTCCAGAAACTAAGAAGTATGTAGATAAAGTAAAGGCAAATTATAATATTTATAAATACTTATATGATAAATAGATTAAATAAAGCACAGCTTATAGCTGTGCTTTATTTAATATTAATTGAATATAGCAGTAATCCACTCATTACTTTGATATTTTTCTATTAAATTAAATCCATGGCTCTCAATGATTGATCTTACTTTATCAAAACTCCATTCTACAAGACCTGAAACCAATAGATTACCATTAGGTGATAAATGTTCTTTGATGAAATTCATAAATAACTCAGTTTCTTCTCCACCAATATTAATATATATCCAATCAAAATTATCTTCAATTTTAACTTCATCAGTTAATGCATTACCTATAACAGTTTCAATATTATAAAGACCATTAATAGATGCATTAAATTCTACTTCTTCTCTTACATCCCTAATATCTAAAGCTGTTACTTTTGATGCACCGATGATACCAGAAGCAATAGATAAAATTCCTGAACCAGTTCCTATATCTAAGACTTTTTTATCATATAAATCTATTTTAGTTAAAATTATATTTAATAAGTCTTGAGTTGTTTCATGTAATCCTGTGCCAAAAGCACCTTGTGAAATAAAAGATATTTTATTAATATTTTTATCACATATATCTTCATTAGGGGAGGCAAGGACCCAATTTTCATTTATTTTAATTGTTGGAAAGTCATAAGTTCCATAATTATAATTAATTTCTTCAACTGAAATGCATTCACTATGTATTAATGAAGTCACTTTATCTTTAAATAAATTCAAAGCTTCTATTTCTTCATCATATGCGATTTTAATATCTATTGAATCAACTTCCTTTTCCAAATATCCATAACCATACTCATCTGTTATGATTTCTAAAGGACTTTCATAAAAAACATTATATATTTCATTAATTTGTAATAGTTCTATTATTTCATCTAAATTTTTAAATTTAACATTATAAGTTAATATATACATATCGCATCCCCCGATTGTTTCATTGTAACATTATTGAGTATAGATAGATTTTTACTTTATGTCAAGAAAGTAGTTAGAAGTTTATTGATTTAAGAATATCAATAATTATGTAAATGCAAGTAGTATTTACCTTTATTTAATTTTTTTCCTTTTCTTTTTTATAGAATAGCCAAAAGAACCTAAAGGCTTAGCATTTAAACCGTAATACTCACCGTGATTATAGCAAATCAAATTAGCTTTATTAAAGCAAATTTTCCCCTTTTCATCAATTAAATCTTCATTAACCTTAACATTAAGTACTTCTAAAAGAAAAAGATCATGAGTTCCAAGAGGAGTAATACTTTTTACCTTACATTCAAGAGCAACAGGTGCTAAATCTATTGAAGGAGTACTTATGGAAACACCTTCAGATAATTTATAGCCAAAATGTTTAATTTTATCAATTTTTCTTCCAGAAGTAACACCACAGTAATCAACAAATTTAACCATATCTTTTGAAGGTAAATTAATAACACATTCGCCACTTTCCTTAATATAATCATAAGAAAGACGTTCTGGTCTTACACCCATTGCTAATATTGGTTCTTTAGTACAAACAGTACTAATCCAACCTACTGTAAAAGCATTTACTTTATCTTCGGTATTCTTACTAGTAACTATTACAACAGGAGTTGGATTTAACATAACGCTGCCTTTAAAATTTTGTTTTTTCATAATTAATCCTTTCTTTAATAGAAATTTTTATATTAGTATAAATATGTATTTTTATCTAACAAAGTTAAAGGTAGATTTAATAATTAAATCTACCTATTATT
The DNA here is from genome assembly GCF_033043255.1 of Clostridium lamae. Classification (NCBI taxonomy): domain Bacteria; kingdom Bacillati; phylum Bacillota; class Clostridia; order Eubacteriales; family Clostridiaceae; genus Clostridium; species Clostridium lamae. The sequence continues at coordinate 21,501 of NZ_JASCQJ010000046.1, forward strand.
ATTAATAATATCTTCTTCTACGATTTCTTTTACTTGAATTAATAATTCTAAATATGAAGAAAATTAATACTAATGCTATAACAATAATTAATAGTGATAGTAAATATAAAGGTAAGTTTGCTTTAAACAACTCCATAGCAGTAATTTTTATAGTTCCAGATACATCTTGTGAGTATCCAGGAGTAGAGTAAGTTAAAGTTACTTCTTTATTTCCACTTAATTTCCATGCATCTTTTATATCTCCATTATATGTAATTGTTGCATATTTATCATTAAAATCATTTTTATAGTACTGTACATCTTCATTAAGATATATAGGAGCAGTAATAGTTTTTTCAGTGCCAAAAAATCTAAAAGTCTTATAAGTTAAGTCGATAGTTCCAACTTCATCTCCAGATTTTTTGAATGTTTCTTTTTGAGCTGAATAACTATAATTAGCAACCTTTTCAGTATCTTCAAATACATTAAGTCCATTTGCGCCATATTCAGATTTAAGAACAACTGTAACTAATTCTCTGCCATCTTTTTCAAAGAATCCTACAAAACAATGTCCAGCTAGTTCTTCTGTTCCAGTTTTTCCACCTATATTGCCATATTGACCTAGGATTTTATTTCTGGATTCTATTTCTATTGGATAACCTGATAAACTTATTGAGGTTTTTTTATTCTTAGGCGAAATAGTATCTCTAATCCAGTCATTATTATAAGCAGCAATACCTATCTTAGCTAAATCATAAGCAGTAGTTTGATTTATGTTAGTATTATTAGGATTTAAAGGATCTATCTCGAGACCTGACGGATTTTCAAAATGAGTGTCTTTTAAACCTAATTCATTAGCTTTTTCATTCATCATATTTATGAAATTATCAACAGTTCCCCCGACAGATTCAGCCATTAAATATGCAGCGTCATTAGCAGAAAATATTAAAACAGCTTTCATAGTATCTTCAGCAGAAATCTTGTCACCTGACTTTAAAGATACATAGTTATTTAAAGAAGTCTCAGTTACTTTTAATGATGTATCAGAAAAAGTTAACATGTCTGTCTTATTCTTGTTTTCTGCAAATAATAGAGCAGTCATTAATTTTGTAGTACTTGCAGGAGAAAGTTTTACATCCGCATTCTTAGAATAAATTACCTCTCCTGTATTTATGTCCATAGTTATTGATGATTCACCAATAATTTCTGGTGTTTGAATATTTACTTCTTGTGCACTAACGTTATTAGCAAAAGGAGCTAATATTGAAACTGAAAGAGCAAGTGCTAGCGCTTTAAATAAGTTTTTTACTTTCAAGTTCTTCTCCCCATTTCTTAAGATTTTTAGATATTATGTATACTTACTTTACACACTGTTTAAAGTATACCATCTACCATCAATAATAACAATAATTAAAAAGGTTGTTAAGTAGTTTAGACTACATATAATATAATCTTAATAATTAGCTATCTTAAAAGTAATATAAATGATATAGATTAATTACCTAAATATAGGTTATATATTAGTAGGAGTATTATTTAAGTTTAATAATAATTATATCCTTATTTAGGATAAGTATGCATATAATGTAATGAATAAGAGGTAAGATTAATTTCTTACCTCTTATTCATTATCTAACTTATTTATTATTTAACTTATTTATTATTTTGTTTTTAGCTTTAAGTTCTAGCTCATCATCAAGTTTTTCTAATTTAATATCTCCATATTTTTTACTTAATGCGATATTTAAGAATCTATCAGCTAATTCAGGATTTTTAGATAAAAGTGAGCCATGGAAATAACTGCAATAAGTATTCTTATAAATACAACCCTCATAACCATCTTCACCATTATTTCCATATCCGTGTAAACACTTACCTAGTGGTTTTAATCCATTAATATAAGTTCTTCCTGAATGATTTTCAAATCCTACATAAGTTTCATCGAACTCTTCATTATATATTACAGTATTTCCGATAAAACGAGTATCGCCACCTTCAGTATATATATCTAAGATACCTAATCCTTCAATTTTTTCACCGTTTGGAGCAATATAATAATTGCCTAGAAGTTGATAACCACCACAAATAGCGATAACTAATTTTTCGTCTTCAATATATTTTTCTAGAGAGGGCTTTTTTATAGTTTTTAAATCATCGGAAACTATAGATTGTTCAAAATCTTGACCTCCACCAAAAAATAATATATCAGTATTTTCAGAATCAAATTCATCATTTAATGATATATTTATTAAGTTAACCTTTATTCCTCTTTCTTCAGCTCTATGTTTAAGTATTAATATATTACCAACATCTCCATATACATTAAGTAAGTCAGGATAAAGATGACAGATGTTCAATTCCATAGATAGGCCTCCTTTCTTACCAAAGCTTTTTGATATAGCCTTTTGAATATAAGTGTTTTCTATAATTTATCATAGCAGTATATGTAGCTAGAATATAAACTTTATTACTGCTGCTAGATTTGATTTTTTCTGTTAATGTATCGAAGCTTTCTTCTATAATAAATTTATCTTTATTTAATCCAGCTATTTTAAGTCTTACTGCCATATCGTAACATCTAATACCAGATATAAATACTTCATCTATATGTAGGGTATGAAGCTTTTCAAATTCAACATCCCAAATCCAAGATACATCAGTACCATCCGCATAATTATCATTTAATAGGAAGGCAGCAGAAAAATTATCTTTATTTAAGCAAAGAGTATCTAAAGCTTGATTATAGCCTGCTGGATTTTTTACTAAAATAATTTTTACGTCTTTTCCATCAATATTTAATGCTTCCTGTCTTCCAAAGCTTGAATCTTGGTTTTGTAATGATTTTTTAATAGCTTCATCATTAATATCAAGTTCTTTAGCTATAGAATATGCACATAATGCATTGTAGATATTGTAAACTCCTGATTGACTTATATTTACTTCTAAATCATTTATTTTAACTGTAGAACTATCTGGAGTAAGTTCTAGTATTTCACTTACAGCATATTTTAACCCAGCTCTTTTAAAGCCACAGCCTGTACAGTAAAAATCCCCTAAATGATTGTATGTAATATGATTATACTCATAAGGAGATTTGCAGAACTTGCAGAACTTAGCATCTGCATTAACATCAATATCTTTATTATCACTTATTTTTGCATTAAAGCCATAAAAGATAGTTTTATTAGGAAGTTCTAAGTTACCTAAAAGAGATTCATCACCGTTTAAAACTAGAGTAGTATCTGGAGAAAGATTAATTCCTTCTAAAATCTTAGAAAGAGTAGTGTACACTTCACCATATCTATCTAATTGATCTCTAAAAAGATTAGTTACTGTTATTATTTCTGGAGAAATATATTCAGTAATATATTTTAAATTTGCTTCATCTACTTCAATTATTGCATAGGAATCCTTAGTAGAATTAAAGAATTTGTAATTATCAATAAATGTTGTTACTATTCCAGGAAAAAGGTTAGCACCAGTATTATTTGTAATTACTTTTTTTCCACTTCCTTTTACAATGTTGTAGATCATACTAGTTGTAGTAGTTTTACCGTTAGTTCCTGTAACTAAAACTACTTTGTAGCCCTCTGATACTTTTTTTAGTATATTTTTATCTATTCTTAAGGCTACTTTTCCAGGGAAGGTAGTTCCCCCTTTTAGTATTGTTTTTGTAAGAAAAATTGTTAATTTTGAAGCTATAATGCTTATTATAGATTTAATACTAATATTATTCACCACCTTGTCATACTTATCCAATATTATTTACAATAATACTAAGATATAATCAAATAAAAAAGTATATTTTAAATTTTACAATGAATAGTATATCATAACTTCTTAAACTTAAAAATAAAGTTATGATAAGATTTTATTAATATTTAAAAGAAGGGAGAGAATTTTTTGGATAAATATATCTTTACTAATAGCGAAGGTTCTAATATATCATATTTAAAGTGGGGGAGTAATAAGAAACCAAAAGGTATAATTCAGTTAGTACATGGAATGTCAGAGTATATACAGAGATATGATTATTTTGCACAAAAATTAGTTGCTGATGGATATTTGGTTTATGGACATAATCACTGTGGACATGGTGATAGTAGTGAGAGTATTGATAAATTAGGGGATATAGAGGGGGAGAATAAGTTTTATACAATGCTAGAAGATATAAAAGTGTTAAATAGCATTATTAAGAAAGAAAATGAAGGTATGCCAATTATACTATTCGGACATAGCATGGGATCATTTTTAAGTCAAAGATATATACAAGAGTATGGGGAAACAATTGATGGATTAATTTTGTCTGGAAGCAATGGGAAACCAAAATTATTTACTAAAGCAGGGGTATTGGTCTGTAAATTTGAAATGATGTTAAAAGGGAAGGGAAATAGAAGTAAACTTATGGATAAGCTTTCTTTTGGAGGATTTAATTCTAGTGTAAAAAGTCCAAATACAGACTTTGATTGGCTATGTAGTGATGATAAAGAAGTTAATAAGTATATAGAGGATGATTTTTGTGGTTTCATTTATACAACAGAGTTTTATTTAGATTTAATTAATGGACTTTGGGATATATATAAACAAGAAAATTTAGATAAGATAAAGAAATTTAATATACCAATATTTATTTTTTCAGGAGATAGAGATCCTGTTGGATATATGGGGAAGGGAATTATAGATTTATATAATACTTATAATAGGATTGGAGTTAAGGAAGTGAATTACAAGTTATATAAAGGTTATAGGCATGAAATGTTAAATGAGTTTAATAAGGATGAAGTTATTTCTGATATAATATCATGGGTAAATAAATGTGATTTTTAAAGTGAACATAAATAGGTGTAAATATAGAAAATAGTATTACTTTTATTAATAAGTGGGTACTATTTTTCTTGTTTTATAATAAAAAATAAAATTAAAAATAAAATATTACTAATATATTCACATATAAAAGGAAATGATGTAAAATTATGTAGTAATTATATTAAGTGAGGGGAAAAAAGTGGATTATAATAATTTTAGAGAAAAAATTTATTATATGAATTTAAAAGATATGATACCATATCTTTTATCAACAGCAACTATTGCTATATTGTTTATTATATTTTCCTTTTTCAATAGAGACTTTATTTATGATTTACAGGCAATATGGGAATTTATAATTGTTATTATACTGCTTACTCTTTCTATTCATCTAAGAGGTATAACTAAAAGAGAAACATATGGAGTAATTCAAGTATTTTTGTTTATTAATTTTACTTTGGATATGATTTTTTTATCTCCTGAAGGGTATTTCAATGCAGTAAAAATAATATTTAGTTATAATATGTACCATAATTATATTTTTTCAAATCTTATTATTTTATTTTATATGATTGCTAAGTATAGAAAGTACGTAAATATAGATAAAAAAATATATTTAGAATATCTATTTTGGTTAGT